>JAPKBW010000011.1 GCA_028823235.1 Longimicrobiales bacterium
CGTTTCAGTGGAGGCGATGTGTGCGGACCTGCACCAGTACCGCCCCGTGGCCACCAATGAGGGGGGGGGTGTCGTGGACCGACGATATCAGCCTCGAAACGGTTCCTACTGTTTGCACATTGTTTGCACAAATGCCTACAGCAAGGAAAACGCGAAATCCCCCAAACAACCTAAGTCGTTGAGGGGCTTATCTTTCTATCAGTGGAGCCAGGCGGGATCGAACCGCCGACCTCCTGCTTGCAAAGCAGGCACTCTCCCAACTGAGCTATGGCCCCGTAGACCTACTTTACTCTGCTTCTATGCTGTTTCCGGCGTGCCCATCTTCTTGTACCAACACGGACTGTGTACGCTGGCGTGTACGTTCAGACGATTTCATCGAGATTCTCAAGGCTCGTGAGCCTGCATAACGCCGAGTAACATAGTCTCGGCATCAGCCTGCTGGTAGGCGGTTTGGAGCGTCTGGAACGCCTCATCTGCCTCGGCGAAGGTCATGCCCTCGGGGAACGTAAACCACCCGGCTCCATCCAGCAGCGCGCCCTGACCTCGAGCACGGATTTTGAGACGTCATTGATTACCGATGAGGACCTCGAGAACACGGACGATCTCCGAATCGACTGGGGAGTAAACATTTCCGTCGCGCTTGCTGGAGGCCTGGCCTTCAAGACGCACCAGATGCTCTACGATGGGGACCCTCCTCTCGTTGGCGTACCGCTTCTCGACGGACCTTCCGGCACGGAAGTCCTGACGCCGAATCGGGACATCGACAGATTCGTTACCCTGTCTCTGGTGACTGAGCCCTAAGAGTCGAACCCGCCGGTCGGACCACCACGACCCCGGCCCCAGGTCTCGCCGGATCCCGGGGCACCCCCGTAGATTGGCGCCCTGCGCGGAAGAAGCCTGCCGCGAAGAAGAAGTATGCCGATGCGAAGGCACCGGGTAGGGAAAAATCCCACGCCCGCAAAAACAGACACCCGCGAACAAGCGGACTGCCACAAAAACGCCGAGGAAGGCTTGATGTTCACGAAGCGCACCTATTTCGTCCTACTCTTCTGTACACTCGCGGTCGGAGTCGCGGCACCCCTCGCCGCCCAGTCCGGGCCGGAGGTCGCGCGGACCCATCGCGAGGCCAACGAGCCCGCGCTCGTCCGTGACTTCGCAGAGCTCCTCAGTTATCCGAACCGGGCGCACACTCCCGAGATTCGGGAGGCGGCCGTATTCATTCAAGATCGGATGAACGAGGTCGGCGTCGACACCCGACTTGTCGAGATCGACGGTGTATCTCCGCTCATTCTCGGAGTTCTCGAGGTGCCTGGTGCGACCCGGACGATCGGGATTTACGTGCACTATGACGGACAGCCTGTCGACCCATCGAACTGGACCCATGATCCGTTCGACCCCACGCTCTACTCCGCTCCAATGGAGGCCGGTGGCGAGCCCATCGACTTCCCGAATCAGGGCGAGACGGTAGACCCGGAGTGGCGGCTCTATGCCAGATCGGCCGGTGACGACAAGGCCCCGATCGCAGCGATCCTTCCCGTACTCCAGTCATTCGCTGACGCAGGCGTCACTCCGACGTCGAACCTTGTCTTCATGTTCGACGGCGAAGAGGAGGCTGGGTCTCGCAATCTGGCGACCTACATGGAGATGGAGGCCGAGGTCTTGGACAAGGTCGACATCTGGCTCTTTTTTGACGGACCAGCCCATGCGAGTGGGCGACCGCAGGTGGTCTTCGGCGTCCGGGGATCCTTCGGAATGGAGGTCACGGTGTACGGCGCGACCCGCAATCTTCACTCGGGCCACTACGGCAACTGGGCGCCCGACACCGGAAACATCCTGTCGCGCTTGTTGACCTCGATGAAGGACGACGAGGGTAATGTCCTCGTCGACGGATGGTACGACGGCGCCGACCCGATCGGGCCGGAGGAGCAAGCGGCACTCGACGCCATGCCGGAGTGGGACGAGCAGCTCAAACAGGAGCTCGGCCTAGTATGGTCGGAGGGCGAGCCCCAGTCGCTCCCCGAGCGATTGATGGTACCCGCGCTGAATATTCGAGGCATCACCAGTGGAAACACGGGCTCACTGGCTCGTAACGTGATCCCGAACACGGCTGTCGCGGCTCTGGGAATCCGCATGGTAAAAGGCAATACGACGGAAAACTTGCGCGACTTGATTCTCGCCCATGTCGAGGGTCAGGGCTTCCACGTGGTAGCCGAGGATCCGGACATGGAAACGCGACTCCGCTATCCACGCATCGCGAAGGTCACGGGTGGGCGTGGCGGCTCGATCGCGTCTCGAACCTCTATGGCGAATCCGTTCGCGCAAAGCATCCTGGCCGCCGCAACATCTGCCGCTGACAGAGCGTTCTCACCCGGAGCCCTGGTTGTCGCGCCCGGCATGGGTGGAACCCTTCCCCTCTACCTTTTCAGTGACATCGCAGGCAAACCGGCGGTCGTGGTACCGGTAGCGAACCATGACAACAACCAACACGCCCCCGACGAGAACCTGCGGATCGCAAATCTCTGGTATGCAATCGACCTCTACGCGGCCATCATGACGATGCCCGCAACGATCTTCTAGTCTAACCGGCTTTCCACCCTGTATCCTTCCCGTACGATGGGACACTTTCTCTTCACCACGCTCCGGCTCCCCGCTGCGGACCTCCCGCAGATCGCGGGTGCCCAGGAGAGTCGTGGATCCGGCGAGGTCCCCACCGACCGTTACGTCTTTGCCGGTATTGGCACCTAAGACAACAGAGGCTCACTCGTCTCAGGGTGGTTCGGCGGTGTCCGTAGTCCGCGATCGCGATGATCAAAGCACGTTTGGCATTCGCGCCAGCGGCGGCGGGTGTTTCTCCTACCAAGCCAGTGGTCCCCAGCAGCAATACGAACGGGACGGACAGCCTCGCGGCCACGACGCGAGCGTTCGAAATACTCTTCATCGCTCGGAGTGGGGCGAAATCCGGCATCAGCAGGGGAGCAGTCCGCAGCTCTGTCCTCTCGTGACGAACAACCTGGGCGGCGCAAATCCGTCAAGAAAACTGCCACATAGGCACCACCGTCGAGACTCCTGTCAGGGTCCCTCACCTCTCCGAGTCTGGCACGTCTGCTAGAGCCCCCCCATGTTGCCGACAATGACCCTTCCTAATGCTCAGGAGATGGACCAGATGCGCCATGCAATCTGTGCCGCGCTTCTTGCGGGAGTGTTCGCGATGGGGGGCCCGGTCGACGTCGGTGCTCAGGAAAGCGGCCTGTTGGCCGTAGGCGAAATGGCTCCAAATTTTGCGCTCCCCGGCGCAACACGGTTTGGAGTGCTAGACGAGCCAGTGACCCTGAGTGACTACAGCGGCGAAACGGTTGTCCTCGCGTTCTTCTTCCGCGTTCGAACACGTGGCTGAACAGTTCAAATGAGAGCGTACCGTGATCAGTACGCAAGTCTTTTCAATGCAGGACAAAACGTGGTCGTGATGGGTGTTTCCAACGACTCGTCGGAAGAAGGTGCTTCGTGGCTGCACGACGAGGACTTCCCCTTCGTGTTCGTGAGTGATGCCGAGAACGATGGCGCGACGTACGCCGCATTTGGTGGCGGACTGCGCGACAACAACATGGTCGACAGCCGAGCCGTGATCGTAGTCGGGCCAGATGGCCGGATCGCGGGCACAATTCCGGCGTTCAACCAAAACGATCCGATGGCCTATGAAGAGCTGGCCGAGATCGTAGACCGCGTGACACCGGAGCCTGCAGAGGGCAACTGATCTGCAATCCGGATGGACAGGGTGTTTTTCCCTGACCTGTATCTGAGAATAGCGAAGGGCCCAATACGGATGGATCCGTGTCGGGCCCTTCGTGATCTCTCTCAGGCGGGGTCAGCTGCCCAGCAAACGCCCTACCGCACCCATGAGGTCCTGGCCAGTGCCAACGCCAGTATAGGCGACCTTCCCGTCCCGGTCGAGCATAACGACGATCGAGGTTGTCGTCGCACTGTACGCACGCACCGCAGCCCCTCGCTTGTCGAAAAGATACGGGTATCCCGGGTCATGCTCTTCGAGGTGACGGTTCACCCTTCGCACGCTCTGTGAAACGCCCACCGCGACCGCCACGATGTTGACCTCGGCACCGTGCTCCGCCTGCATCTGATCGAATTGAGGCTGAAGCGCCTCGCACTGTTCACACCACGTCGCCCAGAACTCAAACACGGTCGGCTTGCCCGCCTCGACATAGTCGAGAAGTTCAACCGTCCCGCCTGCGAGGTCTTCCAGCGCAGCGCCCGGGCCCTGAGTGCCGAGGGCCAATGAGACCCCTCCCGATTGAGCCAGGGCAGAACCGGGCACAGCAGCGAGAAGACAAACCGTGAGCATCACCGCTCGGACGCCGTGAAAGCTGTTTATCGCGAGCATGAAGCCCTCATACATGGAACAGGATCAGAGATTGTAGCCGGCCGTCATGAAGTAGTACTCCGCCATTGCCAGCATGATCACAGCGGCAGCGCGCTTCACCCACACCATCCAGGCTCCCGAACGAGGGAGCATCACGAGCGCGCCCGAAAAAAGTCCGACCACAACGAGCAATGACGTCATCCCGATCGAGAACACGAAGAGGTAGACAAAACCCATCAGTCCCGCCTGCGTCGCCGCCACCCATGTCAGCACCACCGCAAAAGCCGGTGCACCGCACGGCGCCGCCACGATGCCTGACATGGCCCCCATGACAAACACGGCTCCGTAAGAGCCTCCATCGGTAGCAGCAGCGCGCTCGAGCAGTTTCCGAGGCACGGGAACAGGCAGCACGTCGAGCATGGAGAGGGCGAAGACGATCAATAGATTTCCGATCGCAAATAATGCCCACGGATTAGCACTGATCGTCCCGAAGATCTGGCCGCTGAGCCCGGCGATCGCCCCGAGCGTCGCGTACAGTGTCGCGAGGCCCACAGCATAGGTGAGGGTCAGCGTGATTGTCCGAAATTTCGTCTGACCTTCGCGCGTCGTCCCGGCGATCACCGCGCTGGTAATCGGAATCATCGGGTAGACGCATGGCGTCAGGCTCGTCAGAACACCGGCCACGAACATCGCCGCGAGCGCGACGAGCGGATTGCTCGATAGCGTTTCGGCGAGGCCCCCACCCGGGTCGATCGGCATCAGTCCAAGAGTCATCACGCAAGCAAGTTGGGCCTTGGACGGTCAGCGGTCCAACCCATGGAGAAAAATTCTGATTCCAACCAAGGCGGGTGAGACATGAAGTGAGCCCCCACAACGTTGGCGCCGTGGCGCCTGGTGGCGAGTTTTGTTCGCATGCTTACCTCTACACGACTTCTACTGGCCACCGCAATGCTGACCGCCTGCGGTACGGACGCGCCGCCTGCCCTCACTGTGGGGACGATTTCGTTCACCGAAGACCAGTTACTGGGCTTGACGGAGAGCCGACGCGAAGCGCTTGCCCACCTGACGGCTTTCGGTCTGGTAGTCGCAGACTCCACGACCAATATCCTTGGAGAGCCACTCGTCTCCAATTGGGTCGACGACAGGCGAGTCGAGATTCTGGCCGCGAACCTTACCCTCGAGGTGAATGACGTCGGGGACACCGTCCTCGAGGCTCAGTATCTGACGGATCCCCAGTGGGAACTCGTCGTCCGGCACATCCTGTTCTTCAGCGAGCGGTGGAGGTCGGTCGATCATCGGGCAGAAGCAGAGGTCAAGGCGAGTCGAGCAATGGACGCGCTCCAAGCGGGTGCCGACTTCGCCTTCACTGCAGCGGAATTGTCGGAGGAGCCGGGAGCCGAAGGGCGGCAAGGCCTGCTCACTCCAGGTCGCGAGGGATCGTGGGTACCCGAGTTCTGGTCGGCCGCCCTGGCCATGGAGCCCGGTGACATCAGTCCGGTGACTGAGACGCAGTACGGCTACCATATTCTCCGTCTTGAGGGTCGCGACATCGTGCCGTTCTCGGAGGCGCGCACCCTAGTGGCGCGGGCCGTCGCGGCACAGATCGGGGACGTCGATGCCACCTTCGAGAACTGGCTGGCGACTGCCGGAGATCGTCCCGACGAGCGGCGAGCAGCCGCGGTTGCCGAGGCGGAAGCACGAGCCATACTCGTCCCGGAGGGTGAGAGGGCTGAGTTGGTCCGGGTGTGGGATGACATGACGTATCGCTGGGCTTCGACGCTGGGTTTCACACATGGAATGAGCACCGACGAAGTAGCGAACGCAGCGATGGTGGCTCTGGCCAATCCGTCTCAAGGCGCTGAACTCGTGCGGCGGGAGATCAGTGCCCATGGCGAACTGCTTGATGCCCGGTACGACGTGTCGAGAGCGTCGAGTCGGTGATTCCCAACGGAGTGAGCCTTGCCTAGAACCCCGCTGCCGATACAACCGTAGGGTAACCAGCGGTATCTCAGGGGTGCGTACCTTCTCGCGGACTGTATTGACGGAATGAACGGAAAGCTTCGATTCCTGCTCAGCTTCGGCTTCTTCTTCGTAGCACTCTGGTTGCTATGGGATACGGCCCTCGTCTATCCGCTCAAGATCTTCGTGGTCCTACTTCACGAGGTCAGCCATGCGATCGCAGTGGTCGCTACCGGAGGAACGCTCGACCGGATCACCCTTGATCCTCTCCAAGGGGGCGCGACGTATTTCCAAGGCGGGAACGCATTCTTGGCCCTGAGCGCGGGCTACCTCGGGAGTCTCATCTGGGGAGGGATATTCTTCACGGCGGGTCGCAACAATCGGGTACGGACGGACTGGGTGAACGGTGCCATCGGCGTGACGGGCATCCTTTTGACGATCTTTTATGTGCGAAGCGGATTCGGGATCGCCTTCGGCATCTTTTTTGGCGCCGCGATGGTGGCGGCGGCGAAAAATATCGGCGCCAGATGGAACCGACGGCTTTTACTCACGATCGGTCTAACAAGCGCGCTCTATGCGGTCCTCGACATCAAGAGCGACGTCCTGGATCGACCGGAACTTGAGTCCGACGCATACATGCTCGCCGAGTTGACCGGCATCGGATCCGCCATGACGTGGGGTATCCTGTGGATGGCGATCGCGGTCGTCTTCACAGGATGGCTCCTCATGCGAGCATGGGACGACGCCTGACGCGGGCTTAACCCGTCTTGCAGGCCCGAGGTCAGCGCGACGCGAAGAGACCGTAGAAGAACGCGACCCACTGAGGCGGAAACCGATCCACCCCCTGCTCTGCCGTCTGTTCGATGGTAAGCCCGTCCTCCATCGCCCCGCGGACAAAAGCCATACACGCCCTCGACACTTCGATCTGGGCCCGCACGGCTGCGAGGTCCCCGATCTCTTCGTGGCCACCGACGACGACCGTAGCCAGGTCCATTGAACCGATGAATGCTTCGAGCCGGTCCAGAAATCCATCCGGATCTTCGGTGCCGGGATATATCATCGGATTGCCCGGGAGATAGCTGTCACCAAAGTGTGCGACGTGGGCATCGCTGAAGTACACCGAGAGGTCTCCGCCCGTATGGGCCAGGGTAGGCACCACCCGAACTGTTTCGCCGTTGAACACAAACGTGGTGTCGCCGGAAATCTCGACGTCGGGGAGGGCCTGTTGCGGCTTCGGGGGCATGGAGACCCCATCCATGAAGTCATACTGCGCCCTCATGGCTGCGGTCGTCCCCGGATGGGCAAGGACCGTCACCGCGGCACCAAGCTCCGGCGTAGCACCCATGTGATCTTCGTGAGGATGAGTCACGAGCAGCCGCGAGACAGGCATGTTCGAAAGCGAGGCGAGCGCCGCTTGAAGGGCCGGGAGGGCCGAGCCATAGCCGGTGTCGACTAAGAACACTCCGTCCGATCCGACCTGAGCCACCACATTGGCGCCAGCTCCGACGATCAGGTGAACGCTTCCTCCGAGTCGACGCACGGACAGCTCTATCTCAGCAGCGAGCGCCATCACCGCAAGGAAGTCGGAGTCATCCACGATATCTGCGAACGCCGGGTCGAACGGCGCGAATGAGATCATGAGCGATTCGAGGCCTTCGTCCCACGTCGTCCGTAACCAGTAGACGGCAGCGTCGGCATCCCCCGCGAGTGCCGCGGCCCGCGCGGCATGGTACTGGATGAACGGCCGATTCAGCACGCCTTCGGGCAGAGCATCCGCAGCGGCGGCCATTTCGGTCGCATAGACCCGATGTTCTCCCGCCTGACGAGCCTGCTCACCGGCCGCGAAACGAGTCCTCCACTCGTCGACACTCTGGGAGGCCGCCGGGCAAGGAAGCGCCAAGAAGACCACTAGGAGCAGGCCCACTACCGCATGCCGTTCCGTCATTCCCCACTCCTACCAGTTGTCATACACGAAAGCTTGCACCTGTGGCCCTTCCACCGATATGATGGCCTCGAACGGATATGGTTGTTCCGTTCTGGGCCTCGAACGGCAGCCTCAGAAGGCGTCGATCAAGGACCGCGGGCCTTGGAGTCCGCTGGCGTCCGCGCCCCGAGTCAACCCAAAACAGGAGGTGATCCCTTGTTAAATTTCTGTACACTGTCCAGCCCGGCATGGGCAAGCGATCGCCGGAACGGCTTCTAACAAGCCGAACCGAAAGCAGTAAGCTCGCTGTTCGAGCCAACCCGGCGTTCGCGCTGGGCTGAGACAATGAGACGCCACCGGAGAAGTTCTTCGGTGGCGTCTTCTTGTTACCTGTTTCTTTATGCGAACCAGTTAGGTGTGTTTCCAGTTTTCCACTTGATGTTGCAGCCGATGCTCGGGTGCTGATCCCCCTTTGGCTGGCGGCCGGCCAAAACGGTATCGCAAGCCGTCCGTAGATCGTTGCCCGTCACGGGGACATTGAGCGAGGGACGACTACCATCGAACTGTCCTCTGTACGCGAGTTCCCGACATCCATCAAAGAGGAAGAAGTCCGGCGTGCAGGCCGCCTGGTACGCTTTCAGGACATCCTGCGACTCGTCGAAGAGGTAGGGGAACGAGTAACCACGAAGCTGGACCTCACGAGCCATCTTCTCCGGGCTGTCAGCCGGATACGCGCGAGCGTCGTTACCACAGATCGCCACGATTCCAACTCCGCGCTCCTGATAGTCCCGCCCAAAGTCCGCCAGTTCGGACGCCACGTGTTTCACGAACGGGCAGTGGTTCGACAGCACCATAACGACCAGAGCCGGAGCCCCGGCAAAGTCGGCCAACGACACCGTCTCGCCGGTCACAGGATCGGGCAGGCTGAATTCCGGTGCCTGGGTCTGCAGTGCCAGCATCGTCGAGGGTGTTTCAGCCACGGGTCACTCCTGAAGGCACGTGTGTCGCCCGAGCGCGCAGGTCGGGTCGAGCGAAGAATGTCGAAGGCAGTGACTGATGGCTACTCCGACGTCAGTGCCTTTATAGTCTCGGGTCCGTCAAGAAACCGTCCGCGAGGGGGGGGGTATACGAGGCTATGCGAATCGTTTCTCTGGCCTGCTCCAACACCGAAATCGTATGCGCCCTCGGATGCGCAGACCTCCTCGTGGGGGTGGATGACCACTCCGATTTCCCGGTGGGTATCGTCGCACCACTTCCGAAGGTTGGCCCAGATCTACAAATCGATGTGGAGCGGGTTGCCTCACTCGAGCCGGACCTGGTGCTGGCTACGCTTACCGTCCCCGGGCACGAGCAGGTTGTGGAGCGCCTCGATGCGGCAGGGCTGCCCTTCATCGCGCCCGAACCGGTATCGATCACTGACGTCTACCGAGACATCCGAGAGATAGGCGGACTACTCGGTGTCTCAGAGCGAGCCGAAGTTCTCGTGGCCGAGATGCGAAGAGAACTGGAGGCCGAGGAGCCGTCGCCGGACGCGCCGAGCGTGTTGATCCAGTGGTGGCCCAAACCGGTGATCACGCCTGGGCGACAATCATGGGCAACGGATGTCATTCGGGCCGCCGGAGGCCGAGCGGTCCTCGGGGACGAAGACATCAAGAGTCGCCCGATGACGGACGAAGAGGTCGCCGACCGGCGGCCCGATGCGGTCGTGCTCTCCTGGTGTGGAGTGCATCCAGACAAGTACAGGCCGGATGTGGTTCTGAGAAATGAAGCGTGGCAGGACCAATCCTTCGTCGAGCACAACCGAGTGTTCTGTATCGGCGAGCCGTTTCTCGGGCGGCCCGGCCCGAGGCTCGTCGACGGCGTGCGCGAGATGAGGAAGGTCGTGGCGGCACTACAGGAGCCCTCCAGGCCGCGATAGCTCCCTGCTGGGTCTCTATCCCAAATTCGTTGTGGGAGGTCCTGTTCCTCCTGCAGGCCATCATAAATTCCTGCGAATCCCTTTGGCCCACAGAGACAATCTCTCGACGGATACACGGTCGTAGCAGATCTGGAGTTGTTGAATGCCTCAAGCCGCGCCGTCCCCAGATCGAAGACAGCCTCATTCCCTTGCCCCTCCGAGCCTGAACCGACATGCCTGAACCAAGACTGGATTTCCAAATGCACCGCCCGGAAGGGTCAGTCGACGAAAGTCCTGTAGCCGTTCTTCTTCATGGGCGTGGCAGTCACATGGGTGACCTTCAGGGCGTGGTGGCAGGCCTTCCTGATGATTGGAGTGTCGTCACTCCTCAGGCCCCGTTTCATGGCGCCGACTGGGGGTACGGCCCTGGATATGCCTGGTACCGTTACATCGCCGAAGATCGGGTGGTTGAAGAGACGCTGACCCACAGCTTGAGCCGAATCGACGACTTCCTCCGGGATTTGCCGGAGATCATGGGATTCACACCGGGACCGATCATTCTCGGTGGATTCTCTCAGGGGGGAACGATGAGCACAGCCTTCGTTCTCACTCGACCCGGTCAGGTGACCGCCGCTCTCAATTTTTCCGGATTCCTAGCTTCGGGAGTACCCCTGCCAAGCGGCGAAACCGCCGCTAACGGCACCCCGATCTTCTGGGGGCATGGTCTCGATGATCCGGCGATCCCGTTCAATCTGGCAGTGCGCGGGCGGGCCGCCCTGTCCGCAGCCGGCGTACCTCTCACGAGCGCGGACTATCCGATCGGACACTACATCGTCCAAGAGGAATTGCGCGCCGCAGTCGAGATGGTGAACGGCCTCTAGTTCCGACCCCCCTCGTATCCGGTCAGCTCCACATAGCCTCGGCCACCGACCGTCTCAGAGTCCTCGCCCCTGCCCTCGATGAGTACCGCACCTTCCCAGTAGCGGTAGGCGAGCATTAGCTCCTGGTCTGCCACTACCGGGCGCACTCTGAGGTCCCACCCCCGGTCCGGGATCCGAATTCGCCACCCAGCGGGATAGATCGTCCCATCGTGCGGCGACTTCCACTCCGACGTCGCCTCGACCTGGATATCATGATCCCATTCCAGTGGGATCCTGCGACCGGTCGGATCGATCAAGGCGCCATCGCTGTGCGGGTCCGCGGATCCATCTTCGCGACGGAGCTGGTACACCATCAGGTCCCATCCGTCGTCGAGCTGCAGGGCAAACCAGTCCCACCCGACCTGACCCGGTGACAATGCCGAGGTAGACCACTCGCGGTCGAGCCATGCCAAGCCCTGAACCCTCACGGTATCTCCGTCCAGTACGACTTGCCCAGCCGCCGGCATTCTGGTGTGCGCATAGTAGTAAGAAGCGTTTCCCGCCTCGGGGCCCTTCTGACTCAATCCCTCGACACCGTGAGCGACTGGAGGCTTCCCCGCCTCGAGCGTCAGCTCTACCATCGCCCCATCTGCGTCGGCACGCAGCTTGAGTGGAAAGATCGAGCCGCCAGAACTTTCGGTGGCAATTGCAGGCCCGGTTGAGCGCAGGATGTCGGGGTGGCCCAAGGCGCTTGCTGACGATCTGAGGTACCAGTCCTGAAGCCATACCACAAAAGGATCTGCACGAGCGCCGGCCAGATACTCGGTGCCTCGTGAAAAGACCTCGTCGGCTCGAAAGCTGTTCCCACTCACGTCAGTGAAGGCAAAGTGGCCCATGAAGGCCTGATTGGTTCTCCACTCCGATGGGCCGGATGGCACATCGGGTGAGAGCGCGCTCCGAAAGACCGTGAACTGGAACCCGAACGCACGACCGTCGACAGCCTCGAGGTTACCCGTGACGTACCACCATTCATTCCGAAAGTCTGGATGCGGGCCGTGATCACGTGGGAACTCAAGGGGACGAGGTTCGGTGGCCCTCGCAAATCCTGCCGTGTCGAGCCCACCGAGAGTCTCGACGAGTGAGAGCTGCGGACCACGGACTTCCCCTGCGTCGCCAGGGTCGCGGCATGAGCCTGCTATCAGCAGTAGCACACCCATTGCGAGTATCCAGTTGGTGGCCAGAGGGGCCCGACCGAACTCGGTCCGCATATTATTCACCGCGCAATGCCAAAGCCGGCGATGTGCGTGCCATGCGCCAAGCCGGATAGATCCCGGCCAACAGGGCTGCGGCCACCGCTAGGCCGACCGCCTGGGCTAGAACCGTAGGGCCGATCTGAAAGTCAAGCGACCACCCGAACGATCGCTTGTTCACTACGAATACCATCACGAGGGAAAGGACGAGGCCCATCGGAACCGCGAGGAGTCCGGACGCCAGACCGATGAGGCCGGTCTGTGTAATGACGAGCCGCCATAGCTGACCGGGGGTCAGCCCTGCCGCTCGAAGTAGTCCGAGTTCGCGGGCTCGCTCAAGCTGGAGTGATGCCAGCGCGCTGAGGACTCCCACGAATGCAACGATGAAGGCCAGCAGGCGAAGCACACCTGTGATCCGAAACGTTCGCTCGAAGACCTCCAGAGACGCGCGGCGAAGGGTGTCGTTGGTGCGTGCCACCACAGTTCGTCCCTCCGGGACCAAGCTCATCAGTTCCGCGACGACAACCTCAGAGTCCGCACCTTCGTTGAGGAACAGTCCCAGCGAGGTCACCCCGTCATCGTCATAGATCTGATCATATAGTGCTCGCGTGAGCATGACGGTTCCCTGCTCCGAGCCGTAGTCGCGAAAGATGCCCACAATAGGGAACGCACGAGTGCCCGCCTCACCCGAAAGTTGGACGTGATCTCCCTCGGCGAGACCTCGACGGTAGGCGAATGGTTCAGACACGATCACACCGTCGCCGCCTCGGAACGCCGCCATCACCTCTGCGCTCCGGCCGCCTGCAAAGGTGAACGCACTCTCCCCCAGAGGATCCAATTCGAGCGCCACCAGTTGGAATACGTCCTCTTTGCGGATTATCTGCGCACCTCTGTAGGTGCTGTGACCCACCACTTGGGGGTGCCCGACAAACGCGTCGATCATCTCAGGCCACAGCGTCCCTGAGGCCCGTGACGCTCCAGGGCCCGGCAGCGAGACGTACACGTCCGCCTGGAGAGTCGTGTCGAGCCATCGAGTGAGTGTTCCACGGAAGCTCTCAATCATGACCCCAAGCCCGACGGTCACGGACACCGCCACTACAAGAGCCGCGATGGCGGGTGCGGTTCTGCTGAGGCTGCTCCCCACACCTCGCGCCGCCATCGACCCCAACGTGCCCGAGGTGGCCCGGAGCGCCGGGCGCAGAACCGTGACGACAAGCAGGGTCCCCGCTGGTGTCATGGCGGCAAGCCCGGTGATCACGAAGAACAACGAAGAAAAGCTGACCAAAAGACTTCGCGTGGGCAGCACCAGGAGTCCTCCTCCCAGTGCCGTCAGCGCGACGCCTGCTGCAGCGGCTCTCGGAACCATTGAACGAGCCCGGGACTCAATGACCGATCGGAGTCCCGAAAGACGAGGATTCGCATCAGCGGCCTCGAGCGCGGGGGGTATAGAGGCCAGCAGAGTCGATGCGAGCCCTAGCCCTGCCGCCTTGGCAACGAGCGTCGGCTCGAGATCGACACTCCTTACGGCGACCGCGAAGTAGAGATCGTTGATCGTCGCGGCAATCATTCCGACGAGCCCTTCCGCCAGGAACACACCGAGGAGTATGCCAAGGGCGGCCCCGGCACACCCGATCCACACCGCCTCAGAAAGAATCAGTCGCATGACCTCGGCTCGCGTCACCCCGATCGCCCGAAGTCGACTGAGCGTGTCCCGCCTCTGGACCACTGAGAACGTCACGGAGTTGTATATCAGGAACATTCCGAAAATGAGACCGAGCAGACTAAGCGCCGTAAGATTGACGTCGAACGCGGCAATCATTCCGGACATGGTTTCGGCACGCGTCCCTGCGAGCTCGACGCGCGTGCCGCCAGGCAGATACTCAGTCAACGCTGCCCGAACGTCCGCGAGTTCATTCTCTGAAGCGAGCCGCAATTCGATACGACTCAGACGAGGACCCGTCCGGAGAATCTCCTGTGCGGAACTGATGTCCATCAGCAGCACGTCAGCGAGTCCAGCTCGAGCCATATCGTCCAAAGGTTCGACGACCGCAACGACCGGCGCAGACCACACATCCCCCGACGCCCGCACAGCGAGAGAGTCACCGACGTTGACGCCAGCTGTCCGAGCGAGACCGTCGGAAATGACCACACCGAGGCGGGTCGTAATCAATCCGGACACATCGACGCCGGTGGCACCTCCTGCGACCCACGGCCGAAAAGGAGATTCCGAAAATGGGTCGATACCGAGCACGCGGAGCGCGCGGCCGGGCACCTCAGTAGACGACGCATATCCCTCTACCACAGGCGCGACGGCCTCAAGTCCAAGGTCCACCCGAAGGACGCGGATCAACGACTCGTCGAGGGTCCCCGATTCACTCACGACCACGTGGGTCGCGCGACCAGCAACCGTCTCAGCTGAAATCTGAAAGCCGGTCCGGGCACTCGAAATCGCCAAGTCGATGGAAAGCACGACCGCAACCCCGAGGGCCACGCCCAGCACGGAGAGGACCGACTGGAGACGATGTCTTGTCAGATGTCTGACGCTGGCTCGTGTCAGTAGCTTCATGGTCAACTCTCGACCAGCGCGCCCCGATCGACGCGTAAGGTGCGATCCATACGTGCGGCGAGACCTCGCGAGTGCGTTACGATCACGAGCGTCGCCCCTGCTGCGGTGACCAGGCCATCGAGCAGCTCCACCACCCGTTCGCCTGTGTCTTGATCGAGATTGCCGGTTGGCTCGTCGGCGAGGAGCAGCGCGGGCCGGTGGATCAGGGCCCTGGCGATCGCGACTCGTTGCTGTTCACCGCCGGAGAGACGATCGGGGAAGGCTCCAGCGCGGGCCTTAAGCCCCACCTCAGCAAGAAGCTGTCTGGCCTCGGACTCTCCTTCGGCTCTTCCCGCCAGCTCGAGCGGCAACAGTAGATTCTCCAGCACCGTCAGCGTCGGGAGGAGATTGAAAAACTGAAAGACGAACCCGACTCGATCGCGGCGAAACAGCGTGCGTTCTCGCTCCGAGAACGCACCAATATCCGCTCCTCCGACCAGCACTCTCCCTTCATCGGGAAGGTCAATACCACTCACGAGATTGAGCAGTGTGGACTTGCCGGATCCGGATGGACCGAGGATGGCCACACGCTCACCCGCAGCGATGCTCACGGACACGTTATCAAGCACGACGTGACTACGCCCACCTTCCATATAACTCTTTCGAACGTCGATCAACTCGATCGACGGTCCTGCGTCCGAGACAGGTCCGTCAGGTGCGTCGTCTACGCGACTCATCTTGGAGGCATCTCCCTAGACCCTCAGCCGCCCTTCACTTCCAACTGTTGAGGAAGGGTCGATAGTTCGAGAATCTTGTACTGCCGCTCACCAGCTGGTAGATCGATCGTCACCTCTTCACCTTCCGCGGCACCAAGAAGACCTCGACCGATAGGGGAAGCCAGCGATACCTGCCCGCCATCCAGATCAATGAAGTCCCCGGCAGTAATCGTGAAGTCGTAGTCCTCTCCCATTCCTAGGTCGCGGATCTTCACCTTTGAGCCGAAGCCAACGCGATCGTAGACCATGTCGTTGACATTGATCTTCGACAGCTCGGTCATGCGGGACGTCAGATGATTCAGCCGTGCCATGACGAAGCCCTGACGCTCTTTCGCCGCCTTGAACTCGGCGTTCTCGCGGAGGTCTCCGTGCTCCAGTGCAGTCTTGATGCGCGCGGGCAGATCAACGTTCAGTTCGTTCGTGAGGTTGAGAATCTCACCCTCGATCTTTTCGCGAATTACTTCAAGCATGGCGACACCTGTAAGGCTTTGGTCCGCCCTGCACGGCATCCGCGCCGTGATTGGCGAAGGCTGCGTCCTGGGTGGAAACGAAGCGCCGTCCCAAGAAGTCGGGGCGGCCGTAGCAAAACGATACGAATGGAAGGCACAGGATGGAAGCGGGCGGCAGTCTCGCTCGAGAGGAGTCCCCCTCTACTCGCTTCAAGGAGCGGTCACGGGATCCACTAGACTGGCCCTTCGAGCCGGTACCTACGCCGCAAAGAACGCGACCGCGGACAACCGCATCGAAATGACCGGAGACGTCACGATATCCGTGCTCAATATCCCTAAGAGATAGCTGGCCACGGACCGCATAACCGCGGCCGCGAGCAGCAGCACTGCCAGGCGAGGCGGGAACAGCAGAATGACGAGCCGGTCGGGTCAGATCCTGGGGTCAGAGTCAGAAAGTACCAGGTCCCGGCGCGCTACTCGATCAGCCTTCACGGCGGCGCTGATTTCGGGGTACTTGAGCCCTAGGATCTGGCCTGCCAAGAGAGCCGCATTGACCGCACCGGCCTTCCCGATAGCGAGCGTCCCGACCGGGATACCGCTTGGCATCTGAACGGTGGAAAGCAATGAGTCGAGGCCGTCCAGCGACCACCCCTTTACCGGTACACCCAACACCGGAATGGTCGTCTTCGCCGCCATCACTCCAGCCAAGTGAGCCGCTCCACCCGCCGCCGCGATGATAATTTCGAGTCCGCGCTCTTCCGCGGTTTTCGAGAATTCGATCGCAACGTCTGGTGTCCGGTGCGCAGACATCACCCGTGCTTCCACTTCGATGCCGAGTGCCTCGAGCGTCGAAACACAATGCTGCATGGTCTCCCAGTCCGATTTAGATCCCATGACTACACCAACTGTGGGTTTTGCCATCGTGCCTTGCCTCGCTCGTTCGTAGTGTTTTCTAAGGGGTGCCGCTGAGGCCGCCACGTTGCTCAAAGCACGGTGAACGGTCAAGTGCCGGTCCCGCCTCTTGGACCACCAAGAACCATGACTGACCGCCAAGACAACATGCAGAATTGGCTCGACGAGTTTCCTGAACTGATCCCCTTTCTTTTCTTCGCGGTGGCGGTCTTGGAGTGACGAGACCGCTATCGTGGAAGCCGGCATCGATGTCCCTAGGTGTCAACTTCTCACTGCCGTCCGACAGCAAATTCGGAGGGTACATGTTGACGATCAAATCCGTCTGCGCACTCCATCACGACTATCAAGCGCCTCAGATGGGCATGGACCGGGGCCTGAACTTCGGCTGGACGATGGCCTCCTAAGGTCTCCCACCGCAGAAAAAAAGGCCCGAGGCGTCTCGCCCTAGGCCCTTTTCTATGTGCCCACACCTAGTGAGTAGTCAGCGCCGGATCGCAAGCAGGTGATAGTTCTTTTTCCCTTTTCGCAAGAGGACGAACCGTCCCTCGATCGCCTGTGCTGAGGTTACGCTAGCCGCCGTGTCGTCCACCCTCTCACTGTTCACGTAAACCCCTCCTCCCTCGATTGAACGCCGCGCGTCCCCCTTCGAAGATGCCAGGTCGCATGATACGAGGAGGTCTGCGAGCGAAACTCCCTCTCCCTCGAGATCAGGTGCATCGACCTGAGACGAGGGGATATCAGAGAAGACGTCTGCGATCTCATCCACCGCGAGCCCGGCGATTTCTCCACTGAAGAGAGCCTTCGTGGCCCGCTCCGCGGACGCCAGACCACTCTCTCCATGGAGCCGCCTTGTAACGTCCTCGGCAAGTGCCCTCTGAGCGGTTCGTTTCCACGGCTCGGTTTCCACAGCCTCTTCAAGATCAGAGATCTCGTCGAGTGACAAGAGCGAGAAAAACTTCAGGTACCGGATCGCATCCCCATCCTCGACATTGATCCAGTACTGATAGAACCGGAAGGGAGATGTCAGGGCTGGGTCGAGCCATACCGCGCCCGCTTCCGATTTTCCGAACTTGGTCCCGGACGAGTTCGTGATGAGCGGGTAAACGACTCCGAACGCTCGCTCACCCTCCACTCTTCGGATGAGATCGATCCCCGCGGTGATGTTGCCCCACTGATCGCTGCCACCCATCTGCACCGTGCAGCCTTCCTGCCGGGACAACTCCAGGAAGTCGTAGGACTGAAGTAGCGCGTATGAGAACTCGGTGTAGGAGACGCCCGAGTCTTCGTCCTGCAACCGGCGCCTAACAGACTCCTTGGCCATCAGTTGGTTCACAGAAAAGTGCTTTCCGATGTCTCTCAGGAAATCGACCAGAGCCAGGCCACCGAGCCAGTCGTGGTTATTGCGCATGCGCGCCGGATTCGACTTCGCTTCAAAATCCAGGAAGTGCTCAAGCTGTCCACGGATGCCCTCCGCGTTCTCTGCAGCCTTCTCCTTGGTCAGCAACTGTCGCTCCGCCGTCTTGCCCGATGGGTCCCCGATGAGCCCGGTGCCCCCACCCACCAGCGCGATCGGTGTGTGACCGGCACGCTGGGCATGCACCAACCCCATAATCGGTACGAGGCTGCCGAGATGGAGGCTCGCAGCGGTGGGATCGAAGCCGATGTATATGGCTCGGGCCGCTTCGGCGAGGTGCTCGGCAGCACCCTCCGTGGCATCCTGGAGCAGATCGCGCGCTCGGTATTCTTCGAGGAGTTTGTTCATAAGCTGGAACGGTACGCAGGCCTAGGGCGAGGTCAAGGCGGCTACCACTCCAAGCGATTCCGGAGTGCAGTGATGTGGCCCTCATGGTGGAGGCTGTGTCACCGGTAGTTCTCGAGCAAGATATCCACCGCTATGGGGCCGCTTTCGGGGGAATCAGGGGCGGAGGAGTTTGCACGCTAGGGAGTCGAGAAGCAGGATGCCCAGCATGTCCAGCTATAAAAGGTATTATGAGGTCGTCCGTCAGATTCCGCGCGGACGCGTCTCCACGTACGGGACGGTCGCCACAGTCGCAGGCCTCCCCGGACGGGCGCGTCAGGTGGGGTATGCGCTCGCCGCCCTGCCCGACGAACATGACATTCCCTGGCATCGGGTCGTCAATGCGAAGGGCGAGGTGAGCCGGCGCAGCGGCGGTACGGCGTTCGAGCAGATCCAGCGTCTCTTGCTCAAAGAAGAAGGGATTCGCTTCGACGAGCGTGGACGCGTCGATCTCGAGGGGTGCGGTTGGCCCTAGTCGAGGAGCTCTCAGCCTCACATCTCGCCACGCAATAGAAAGCTCTCAAGCGCCGACAAAAAGTAGGCCCGAGGGGTCTCCAGAAACGCCGCATGGTCGCCCCCTGGAATCACCACCCAGGATTTGTCCACCGTGGCGAGTCCGGTGAATAACCAGTTCTGAAACCGGGGTGGGCTCAGGGGATCGTGCTCCCCCTGCAGAATGAGCGTCGGAACAGTCACCCGTGCCGGGTCGAGTGCGTTGAACTCGTGACCACTCGTCCAGTCGGATCGGACCGGGTCGGCCGCCAACGCGCTCTCGACATAAGCTTCGATGGCCACCTGGCTGATCGAACCGGGAATGATGAAGTCACTTGCGGCAGCCTCTGCCGTCGTGGCCTCCATGGGCGGATCTCCCCCGGGCGCCTGGACGGGGCGTTGGCCCGGACGGTGCGGGTACCCGAAAACCACCAGCCGATCGAGCGCCTCGGGGTGCCGTTGAGCGGTAAGCTGCGCAACCCTCGAGCCCTGCGACCAACCAAAAAGGTTCACATCGGCCGTAGCGTGCCGCTCGCGAATCCAGGCGAGGACGACGGCTACATCGTCTGCGGCCTGGTTCGGCGTGGTCCACCCACTGGGGTCTCGAGGCGTCTCTCCGTATCCCCGTAAGTCGATGCCATAGGAAGCGATGCCGAGATCGACCAGGCCGTCCATCAACGACAGGTTCTCACCCGGTACTTGGAGATCGAAGTCCGGCACCGTACTCCAGGTGCGCCCGTGCACCAAGAGGAGGACCGCGCGAGGCTCGGCGGGGCTCTTCTCCCAGACCGCGATCGGGTGCCCATCGGAATCGACCGTGTGGAGGACGAGTTCAGCCGCCGGTGGGTCGAAGCCTCGGTCCGGTTTCCCATCGTCACGCCCGGGGATGCACGCCATCGCCAGGAGAAGCGCCAAGAAGGGTGGAAACCGTCGCAGTTCGAGCCAAGTCATAGGAGCCATGGCATGATGATGCCACATCATCCCATTAAACGCGAAATCCAATCCTACGATTCGCGAAACACCAAGGCACCTGTTATAATATATTTTATCGGTTATTTAACTAATTAACCTCTTATATCTAGATTAATGGATACCCTTATCCGAAAGAGTGTGCTTGAGCGCTTCGGCAACCTCGCGCTCGATCTGACGAACACCGTGATTTGCGAACGGACCGGTCCTGTCGACGTAATCCAGAAGCCAGACCAGTTCATCGAATGGCTCTCTGAGATGGAGGCCCCGGGGTGTCCAGAACTCATTCCCGACAGCCCGCCGGGCCGGAAGACCTTGTTCGTGGAGGCCCATCGATTGCGGGCCGACCTCCATCACCTGTTCAACGCGTTCACATCGGGCAAGGCACTCCCGGATGCCGTCGTCTTCAATGTGAACCGGGCCCTTCGCCGGTCCCGACGCGCGAGCCGACTGACCGTCGTCGACGGACTCCCAGTACTCCGTGAGCACCAAGAAGCGGACGCGCCCCTCGCAGTCTTGGCCCCGATCGCGCTCGCCGGGGCCACACTGGTCGCCGACGCCGACCGCCGCCGCCTGCGGCAGTGCGCGGGAACAGAGTGCACTCGGTGGTTCCTCGACACTAGCAAGGGAGGCAGGCGTCAGTGGTGCTCAATGGCTACCTGCGGAAACCGAGCAAAATCAGCCCGTTTCCGAGCCCGGGCAGACATCGGCTAAAAACGGACTTCGCCGCATGCCCTGAACCCGGCCCATTCATTCGGATCCGTTGGAACTCTGCACTGATAAATACTCCGCTCAGATCCACCATACTCCTTGCAGTGCCTCGATTTCTGTCCTAAATTGATGCCGTTCGGAAAACCCTCAGGGCTACCGAACCATTTTAGCTGGATCACATCGTTTGAATGGAGGATTTAATGGTGGCCAACATTGTTCGGCCTTCGGCCCTGTTCCGCACGAGCTTAATCGCGTCTGTCGCGATCGCGCTCTTGGGGTTCAGCGGACCAGCAGCAGAGGCCCAGACGGGCCAAATCACCGGTACAGTGACCAATGCGGCTTCAGGAGCCCCGTTGAGTGAGGTTCAGGTCTACATCGAAGGACTGAACCAGGGATCACTGACCCGCACCAACGGTCGCTTCCTGATTCTAAACGTCCCGGTGGGATCCTACGAGGTCACGGCTCAGCGAATCGGATTCGGTACGTCGACCATGTCGGTGACCGTCACCATAGATGGAACCGTGACGGCAGACTTGGCCATGGAAGCCCAAGCATTGGGCCTCGACGAAATCGTCGTCACCGGCGCCGCCGGTGCAGCGACTCGACGAGAGATCGGTAACACGATCGCCCAGATCAACGTGGGTGACGTCATGGACGAGCCCTTGGTGGTTTCGGACATGCTCCAGGCAGCTGCGCCAGGCTTGGACGTCTACGGCGGTGGAGCGATTGGCCAGTCCAAGATCATCCGCCTGCGTGGTGCCAACAGTGCCATGCTGAACAGCGCACCGATGATCTACGTCGATGGTGTGCGAATCAGGAGCACCGGCCTCCCCGATGCGAACCCGCCAGATCGTCGCGGTGGCCGCAGCGGTAACATTTCCGTCAGCCCACTTGATCAGATCAACCCGAACGACATCGAGCGGATTGAGATCATCAAGGGTTCAGCCGCCACGACTCTCTATGGTACAGAGGCTGCCGGTGGCGTGATCCAGGTCTTCACCAAGCGCGGAAGAAGCGGGCCTGCTCAGTGGACCGCGGAAACCTCAACTGGAACCGACTGGTCTCGCAAGTTTGGTGTCGCGGGCTCGGGCGTGGACTACAACGGGATGGAACCTTGGTTGTGCACGGGGATCCTGACTTGCGGTGATTACGCGAACCAGACCTACACGCAGAACTATTCGTTGTCAGTGCGAGGCGGCGCCGATGACATCAACTACTTCGTGTCCGGTTCTTTCGCTGATCAGCAAGGCTTGCTGCCGAACGATCACGGCAAGACCTACTCATCGCGTGCGAACCTCACGTTCTCGCCGGCTAGCAACCTTCAGGTTCAGTGGAACACGTCCTACTCGAACCTAGGGCTCACGTCGACGGCTCAGCAGAACAACGCACAGAGCATCGTACTGAACGCCTTCCGTCAGGAGCGTAACTACTTCGCAACTGGTGATCCGGCAGTGCTCGACGTTCTGATGGATCAGCAGATCAATGAGGATGTAGAGCGCTTCACGACCGGTGCGACGATGACGTACACGCCGATCGCGAACATGACGAATCGCTTCACGATGGGGTACGACTGGACCCAGCGTGAGCATCGGAACCTCCGCCCGTACGGCTGGAAGCAGACGCCAACGGGAAAACTCCTCAACAACACGCTCCAGAATCGCGTACTGACGCTCGACTACGTCGGCTCTTATTCGATCGACCTGACCTCGAGCATGAAGAACACGTTCTCATGGGGTGGTCAGGCCACCGGTGATGACCTTCGTTCCATTGAGGGCTACGCCGAGAACTTCCCGGGTGCTGCTGCCCCGACGATCAACTCCGGCGCGGTCAAAATTGCGTTTGAAGAACGGCAGAAGATTTGGAACGCTGGGTTCTTCGTGCAAAACGTCATGGACATCGACAGTAAGTACTTCTTGACGCTTGGTGCTCGTGTGGACGGCAACAGTGCGTTCGGTTCAGGATTCGGCCTACAGGTGTATCCCAAGGGCAGCGTGGCTTGGGTAGCCTCGGACGAGAGCTTCTATCCCGATGGAATGGAAATGAAGTTCCGTGCGGCATACGGTCAGTCGGGTCGTGCGCCTGGTGCGTTCGACGCGGTGCGGACTTGGGCGCCAAACGGCTTGGCTGGCGTTCCTGCATTCGTGCCCGCGAACGTCGGTAACGACAACATCGGGCCTGAAGTCACGACGGAGATGGAGGGTGGGTTCGACGCTGCCTGGTTCGATAACCGGGTGTCGACGTCCTTCACTTACTACCAGCAGATCACGGATGACGCGCTTTTCAACGTTCCGCAGCTTCCGTCGGGCGGCTTCAGTAACAGCCAGCTCACGAACATCGGAAAGATCAAGAACGAGGGGCTCGAACTCCAAGTGAACGCGACGGTATTCGAGAATGCCTCTTGGGGTGTCGACCTCGGCATGAACCTCAGCACCAACAAGTCCGAGATTCTTGAGTTGAACGATCCGTCCATTGAGACGACTTGCATGAAGGTCGGGTACCCGCTCCGCGGGGTTTGCAACCAGAAGGTCGGAAACCCAGACCAGATAGTTAGTTCGTACTCTGAGGTGCAGTTCATCGAGCCGGGTTCCCCGGATTATCAGGGCGACGGAACGTCTGCCAGTCATTACTTCTACGGCCCGAACCTCCCGACGACGTTCATCAGCCCGTCGATCACAATGCGCATACCGGGTGGCATCCAGCTGTCCGCGCGCGGTGACTATAAGGGCGGGTTCTACATGAACGAGCAGGTGTTCCCGATCTCACGAAGTGTCCGTTCGCCACTCTGCTTCCCCCATTATGTGGATCCGGACAACTCAATCAAAGTGAAGGAGTCCATCCCGGCAATTTGGATGGCCCGTTGCGGGAACACGAGAGGAGCAGAAGGCTACGTGTGGGACGCGAGCTTCTTTAAGCTCCGTAGCGTCTCCGCCACGATACCGGTCGACTTTTTGTTCCCGGACCAAGTGGGCGCATCGGTGCTTACGGTTGGTCTCTCCAACTCCTACCTCTGGATGAAGGAAATGCCCTTCATGGACCCGGAGACGAGTGCCGACCCGACCAGCAGTGATGGGGCCCAGCAGGGCTACAACTTCGAAGAGACGGTGCCTGCACCGATCTCCCTGCGTCTGTCCCTACGGGTGACGTTCTGATGAGGCACATTAAAATGAATCAGAGATTTGCTACGACGACGGCCCTCGCGATGGCGGTGTTCTTCTCCGCCGGTTGTGATGTCGTGAACCCAGGGCCTATTCAGGACAAATTCCTGGTGGAACCGGAGTCCCAAGAAGGCCTCGTGAATGGCGCACAGCGCCAAATCATGGTCGGTCTCGCAGGGCCGAGCGGTATCGCTCGTTCCGGCGCCATGCTCGCTCGTGAGATGATGCCTGGAGGCCAGACCGGATCCCATGGCCACTCTGCCAACGGGCAGGCCGGGTCGTTGGAGCCCGGAACAGGATCGACGTTCTCGACTCTTCAGCAGGCCCGGTTCATTGCCGAAACGGCAGTGAACCTCTTTGCAGAGACAGGTGGTGTGGACGCTAAGCTCGTTGCGAAAGCCAACATCTGGGCCGGATATGCCAACCGGATTCTCGGTGAGCACTTTTGCCAAGGGGTCATTGACGGAGGCCCGCCCTTCCCTGGCGTGGACTACATGACCAGGGCTGAAGCTCAGTTCACGGCCGCTATAGCAGCGACTAGCGACGCGGACTTGGTGAAAGCTGCTACAGCAGGACGGGCCCAAGTGAGAGCGTTCTTGGCGACGTACGGTAAGGGAACTTGGAGCGGCGCCGCAGCTGATGCCGCAACGATTACCGACAACTCGTGGCATTTCGACGTCCAGACCGATGCGTCCGACGCGTCCACGCGTAATTCGCTTTACTGGGCGGTCGCGGGCACTCCGTATGGGTCGTACACGATGTGGGGCTCGTACTACGGTAACGCGCCGGATCTCACGCAAGCCCAGCCGCACACCGAAACATCGGGCTTTGGTTTCCCGATAGCGGGTACGGGATACTTCGAGACGACGGGTGACCCACGAGTAGCGTGGGAGCAGGGTTCGACCGTTTTCGCAGTCGGAGCGCTGACCGAGTACGGTCAGGCGTATTTTGACAAGCCGCTCAAATACACAAGCGGAAATGACGGGATCCGGTTGGCGAGCGGGCGTGAGATGCGCCTCATCGAGGCGGAAGCCAAGCTTGCCGGTGGTGACTTCACGGGCGCGATCGCGGCCATCAACACGATGCGGGCCGGGATCACCACAGTGAACAGTGAAAACAACGCTACGATCGGTGGCAGTGCCCTAGCTGGTTGGGCAGATCCGGTCGACGCGACCGACGCCTGGAGAATGCTGAAACGGGAGCGGGCCATCGAACTATTTTACGAAGGCCGTACGGTGGGTGACCACCGTCGCTGGGACCAGAACAGTGTCCCCGGTGCTCTTGAGCTTCCGAAGTTCGAGGATATCTCTCCTCTTTTCAGCCAGAACCCCCGCGGGTTGGATGCTGCTAAATCGTTCATTACTGGGCTGTCGGGTCTCCAGATCTGCTTCGACATTCCTAACAGTGAGCGCAGTTTGAACAAAAATCTGGAAGAGGTCGGTTGATGCTGTAGTAGTCCTCTTGCAGTAACGATTTTGACAGACCGCCCCCTGCTTAGGCAGGGGGCGGTTCTGTTTGATGGGAGGGATGGGTCTCACCGTGGCAACTTCGACCTCGTTCCGAAGTACAAGACAAGTGACTAGGACTGACAAATCCGGAGCTTTCTTGCGTCTCTTGCCCCTCATACTCGCCACCGCAACGGCGCTGGCTCCGACTATCGGGGCTACCCAGGAAATCAGCCAGGTCTCCGGCCGGGTCGTGGACGCGAGCTCCGCAAAGCCGATCCCAGGTGTCATCGTCCAGATCTCCGGGGGTTCGCAGGAGTTGACGGACGAAAACGGGGTCTTTCGCTTCGAGCGAGTGCCGGTAGGGATACACTCCCTGAGCTTTGAGCACATCGCCTATGGAACGCACAACCGGCCGGTCGATGTAGTGGAAGGCGACGAAACTCTCGCTCTAGTCCGCATATCAGCGCAGGCCATCGAACTCACTCCGCTGCTGGTCGAAGCGCTTTCTGAGCTGGAGGCACGCCGCCGCACCTCCGGGAACTCAATCAACGAGGTTACCGCCAACCGTATCGACCTCGCTGCACGGTCAGGGCTTACGCTCGGGCAATTCATCAGTGCCCTTCCCGGCGTCGACGCTCGGCCGAGCGGCCTCGGCCTCTGCGTAACATATCGGGCGATCCGCTCGGACAACGACCTAGGTGACTGCAACGGCGTCTCCGTAGTCCTAGATGGGATAGCCATATCCGACCCTGCATACATCTATGGTGCACTCCCTCTCCAAGACATCGAACGTCTTGAGGTCCTCTCCCCGGCCCAAGCCGGTGTTCGTTACGGGCCACGTTCCGGCCAGGGGGTCCTTTTGATCGAGACGAAGACCGCCCAGACTCAGCGGAAATCTGACCTCAGCAAATACGTGACCGGTATGGACTGGACCCAGGAATCACAGCCCTACCCTTGGTTCAACGTGCTCGCCTCAACGTTCGTCACAAACGCGGCAGCGCTCGGCGTCACCTACCTCCTTTCCGATCGGTGCTTCGTGACGCAAAAGTCGTCCCTCGCCATTCGAACGCGGTGCGGTGGGTTTAGTACCGCCGGCACCGCGATCCTCAGCGTCGCACTCCCGGCCACCGCTTCGGGGCTGATCGCCCGTCGGGTCGGAACCACGGATCGAAGTCGCGGCAGACTGGTCCCGACCATGATCAGCGCCGGGATCGGCCTCACGGCAGGCTATATCATGTTCCTCGCGGGAGCGGATGGGTCCCGAGCAGCAGGTGTGGTTGTGCTCGGGCTAGGTGTGCCCATCGCAGTGACACTCTCTGACCGGCTCATCAGAATTCTCCGGTAAAAGCACGTCGATTGCACGATCAAAGCTGCCTGAGAGCTCTCGATTCGTGTAGATTTTCATCCATGGCATGGACGTTTCCGGCACTACAACGGACGTGCGCATTTCGAACGCGGCCAACTGGGTAAGCGAATGAAGAACGATTGGAGACGGGGGTTCCTCGCCATCATTGCGGTAACCCTGACAACCTCGGGCTGTTATCGATACGTCCCCGCGCAAGCGGAAGCGATCCCTCCTGGGGCCGGAGTTCGAGTCCTCATAACGAGAGCCGGCGCCGAGGAATTACGCACAGTGACGGCGATCGATAATGAGGTCCCGCTTGTCGACGGCACCGTAGCTGGAATCGAGAGCGATGCGCTCCTAATGAGCGTTCCTGTCGGAGTAAGAAGTGAAGGTTTCGTCACAAGCGCCATCGGACAGGTCGTGCGGGTTCCGTTGGGTGAAATCATCTCCCTTCAGCGCCGTGAGCTTAATTCGCTCGCTACCGGCCTCACAATCGCGGGCGGAGTCGCCCTGATGGCCGGGATCGTGGCAATCATAGTGAAACCAGTTATGGGCGAGCAGCGAGACCCGCCGTTTGATCCAGTAGATTTTTCCCTGAGCATAAATATCTTCTCGGTTCTGTCTGGCCGGTGACTACCCGTAGGTATTGGCCCATGCCCCGCCTCCTTGCATTTCTGCTCATTTTTCCGGCACTTCTCGTCACCGCTTCCTGTTTCGATCAGTCGATTACCGGCTTCCGGCCACTAAGTTTCGTGCTCTCTGTGACACCAGAGACGACCACGGTCAACGCTTCAGTGAATATCGACTTTTCTGCCACCGGGACTCAAATCCGCGTCGTCGTTATTGACTTCGGGGACGGTGTTTCCGACACGCTTACCTACCTAAACCCGGTAGAGGTTTCCGATAGGACGTCACATGCCTACTCCGCCACTGGTGTTTATACTGTGAGCGGCAGTCTCGTGTCGGGGTCTGGTAACAGGACCGCCGAAGCCCAGGTCACTGTTAATTAGAGAGGCTGCGGCCGACGGCCCTAGCCAAAGCAGAGTTGGATCCTCTCAGGACTTCTGCTTCTCGACCTCGGGGGAAAGCAGGCCAGAAACCCGAAAATCGGATAACCCGGAAGGGGTTATTCCGTGACCGGGGCCACGGTTTCAGCAGAACCCAGCCGGGGTCAGCGTGATACGCTGGCTCCGGTTTTTTTGCTACTTAGTCTCTCCCCCTCCTTGCAC
Organism: Longimicrobiales bacterium; assembly: GCA_028823235.1. Classification (NCBI taxonomy): domain Bacteria; kingdom Pseudomonadati; phylum Gemmatimonadota; class Longimicrobiia; order Longimicrobiales; species Longimicrobiales bacterium. The sequence goes on from JAPKBW010000011.1 coordinate 28,092, forward strand.
CGGTCCGCCCGCTACCGATATTGCGGTTCCTGTCCATGTAGAGAGGTGCCCCATGCAAACGCGTTCTGGTACGATCCTTTGTGCGCTCGGCGCCTGTGCGATGGCTTTCGCCATCGGATCAGGCTCCGTCTTCGCGCAGAGTAATCCGGTCTACATCCATATCGGCCATGCCGCGGATGCCTTCCGTAGCGCGCCCGACGGGATGGGCCTCCTGCCTGCGGCTGTGGCTGAAGCAGAGATTGCGCATCAGCACGCCACTCTGGCTGGCAGCGATCTCTCTAGCCTCGAAGGTATGAAGCGCCACATGGACCACGTGATCAACGCCCTCGACGCCGATAAGGTTGAGAACGGTCCAGGACTAGGCATGGGGGTCGCTACCGCCGCCGAGGGAGCAGCTCGCCACACGGAACTAGCCGCCGCGTCGGACGGTGCGTCCGATGGCGTGAAGACACACGCGACGCACGTAGCTTCCGCTGCACGAAATGCAGGGTCAAACGCAGCAGCAGCGATCGAGGTAGCCGAGAAAATCCAGCAGGCTGAGGACGCGGCCGCCGCCGCGGAACTACTGGCAGAACTGACGGCCCTCACCGATGCGATCCTGAATGGCATCGACGCAGACGCCGATGGTCGCGTGGGCTGGCAGGAAGGCGAGGGTGGCTTGGCGCAAGCCACCACACATATGGGACTGCTCAAGCGCGGCGAAGGACTGGGTGGTTGACACGTGCGGTACAGAAGCCCCGCAGTGGCAGCACTGATCGGAATGAGTACGTCGGCGGGAGTGCTCGAGGCTCAGATGCCCGATTCGACGAGCGCATCAATGACCGTTCAGTCGGACGCGATCGAGTATCAGACAACGCTACCCGAAGCGGTGGTGACACATCTCGGGCATATCACGACTGCTTTCTTCGATACACCGTCGGGGATGGGCATTCTCCCGGTGGGCATGGCCGAGGCTGCAATCGCTAAGGAGTACGCATGGCTGGCCGGCCAAGACTCCGCAGACATTCTGAACATGACGGAGAACATGTCTCACGTTCTCCACGCGATCGACCCAGTCGAGGTCGGCGCTGGATTCGGGCTGGGCTACGGGTTCAAGCGCGCGGCTGAAGGTGTCATTGCCCACATCGAGCTCGCTGAAACCTCGGACGGAGTGTCTGAGACTGTGCTCTTCCATGCACCCTTCGTCAATCGGGCTGCCCGCGGTTCCCTTGTCCGGGCCGATGAGGCGATTGTGATGGCCCGGAGAATTCAACGGGCCACGGATCCTGTCGAGACTCTCCCCTTGATCGAAGAGCTCCGGGATCTGATTCGCGCGATGGCCTTTGGGACCGATCGAGATCGAGACGGACGAATCGGGCAGACAGAGCCAGAAGCGGGGCTCGCGCAGGCATGGTATCACTTGCAGCTCCTCTACCGAGTCGAAGGCTTGGAGATGCCGCCGCTCGTGGCCGATACCCTCGCAGTGGATGCGCCGGGGATGGCGATCGAGACGACCGGAGTCAGGCGCTAGCCGCTCAAGCGATCGAGCCTACTCGCAGGACACGCAGTTGTTGTTGTTGGCAGATCCGAGGCTCTCGAGAAGCGCGATCGTCTCTAGGAACGGAGAAATTCGCTGCACCGGGCCATTCGCCATGTCGGCTGTGGTGTGGCCCCTACGGCTGATGACCGTCGGATCGGCGCCCTTCTCCACCAGATACATGATGACCTCGTTGTCGCCTCGTGAAGCGGCCCAGTGGATTGGGGCGAAGCCGTTCGAATCGCGAGCGTTCACATCCGCACCAAGCTCTTCCACCAGGTAGCGCACGGTCGGCATCCAGGCATCTGGTGCGTGACGATGGGAGACTCCCGCGAACCCGGTGCCGTACGCGTGACCCGTTCCTGCATGGATCGGGAACACGTCCGGGCCACTAATCGGCACCGGAGGAAGGCCCGATGGATCGGTGGCGCTACCCTCAGGAGCGAACGCGAACCGACGGGCCGGGGCCTTCATCGTGGGCACGTTCGGATCAGCACCTGCTTCAATCAGCATCCGCATTGCAGGCAGGTCGAGCGCGTAGGCAGCCCTCCAGAACGGAGAGGCCCCACGCGTATCGACATCGAGCTGACTAAAGGTGTACTCCATGAACCAGAGATGTTTTGTCAGCCGCACGTTGGGGTCCGCACCCGCATCGAGCATGGCCTGCATGACATCGAGATGCGTTGCCTGCTGCTGCTGGTATGCCTGCTGCTGTGGATAGCGTGCCTTGGGAGCCCAATAGGTGTTTATCGCCGCGTAAAGAGGCGTAACACCCGCGTGACTCACGACATCGGGATCAGCTCCGCTCTCGAGCAGGTCGAGAGACAGGTCGAAATGTCCGTTGACAACAGCCATCAGCATGGGTGACGTCAAATCGCCCGCCGTCTGCTGATCAATGTCAGCCCCGCCCTCGAGGAGGGCAAAGACAGTTTCGGACTCTCCCTCACGAACCGCGTAGTGGAGGGCGCTAAGCCCCCCCTGGCGGTACACGAGGTCTGTATAGGAATTGCTGTACTCCCCAGACCGGTGCATCGATGCCATCGGCATGTCGCCGAGGTCCGGATCCGGCTGTGGTTCATCTCGTCGCTGAGCCGATCCGGCGTCGGACGCAGTGACCCGCGCGTTGTTCGCCGCACGCACCGCCGCCTGCACCTCGGCGGGTGAAGGCTGCCACGCCGTTCCGGGCGGGACATCGCCCCGGAATGCGTCGAGCACCTCGTCTCTCACCTGCCCCGCTGCGCGATCCTCAGCGGAGAGGGTTGGAATATCGACCACAATTGACGTTGCCAACGGGTCGGCACCGGCCTCAAGGAGCGTCAGGACGACATCCGTGCGCCCTGCGGCTGACGCGAACATCAACGCGCTTTGTCCGCGCGTCGCCTCGACAGTGTTAGGCTCGGCGCCGGCCTCGAGAAGGGTTCGCACCAGTTCCGGGTTGCCGGCCATCGCACCGAAATGGAGAGGTGTCACTCCACCGGTCGCGGTCACAGCGTGAACATCGGCGCCCGCTCCGACAAGGGCGGTGACGACTTCCGCTCGTCCTCTGCGACTGGCGATATGCAAAGGTGTGTAGTCAGCGAGCCTCGTAACAGCACCAAGGTTCGCACCCGCGTAGAGGAGCATCTCGGCCAAGTCGGCATCGCCGTTCTCGGCCGCCCAATGAAGGGCAGTCATTCCATCACCCTGAGCCGCGTTTACATCAGAACCCAAACGAAGCAGCGTCTGGACCTGCTCCGCATCGCCCCGCATCGCAGCGTCGGCAACGGGAGACTCTGAAGCCATTCCACTCCAGAGCAGGACAGACAGAACGAGTGCTCCCGTGACATTCGCTCGAAGGGTGCGGCCCGGCGGTCTCATCTGTTGTCTCATCTGTTGTCTCATCAGCCCTGCGCGGGCGACGTCGCAGAACCCGGCATCGTCAGGGACATGGCACCTGTGCTGTCACCGAAGTTCTCCATGTCATCGTGCCCAAGTCCGTGCATGAGGCTGAGCATCGCATTTGCCATAGGTGTTCCGTCCGGTGCCTTCAGGTGAAGGTTGCCTTCAAGGCCGCCGTTGGCTCCACCGGCCACGATCAGCGGTGCTCTCCGGTGATTGTGCAGGTTGCTGTCTGCCATCGGCGAACCGTAGACGATCATCGTTTTGTCCAGGAGGTGGCTATCGCCCTCTTGGATGCTTGCGAGCTTCTCGAAGAAGTACGGCAGCATTCCCACGTGATACTTGTTGATGAGCGCGAAGTCGAGGACGTTCTCTTCGCGACCTCCGTGGTGCGACGCAGGGTGGAATGGCTTGTCGGTTCCGGACTCGGGGAAAACTCGAGCAGAGGAGTCACGCCCCATCTTGAAGGAGAAGACGCGCGTCGTGTCCGATGCGAAGGCCAATGCCTGAAGGTCGAACATGAGTTTGACGTGCTCCTCGAACGAATCGGGCACGCCCGCCGGGGCTGTTGGCAATGCACGCTCTTCGCCACTTCGATTCTGAGCCTCTACCATCTGAATTCGACGTTCGAGCTCACGTACGTTCTGCAGGTAGCGGTCCAGACGCTCTCGGTCATTCGGGCCCAGTTCACGCTGTAGCTCGGACACCCGACCACTGACCCAGTCGAGGATCGAAGCTGAAGTTCGGCGGCGCATCGCACGCTCTTCCGAGGTGCCCCCTGCCCCAAAAAGCTGCTCGAAAGCCACTCGCGGATCACGAATCACCGGAAGGGGCTCGACGGGCGAAGCCCATGAGATCGAGTCCGTGTAGACGCAGGTATATCCGTAGGCGCACCCACCCGACTGATTGATGTTCTCGATGCACAGCTGCATCGATGGGACCGGAGTGTCCTGTCCAAAGCGGCGCGCGTGAATTTGATCGAGCGACTCGCCAACGAAAACATCCGACCCTTCGGTCTGCTTCGGATGCTGCTGCGTCAGGAATACGGCACTGGAACGGAAGTGATCACCACCGATTTCCGGAGCCTGGAATGCCTCCGCCATCCTGACGTCGGTGTTGCTGACGATGGTGAGATATTCACGCCAGGGGTCCAGCGGCAGAAGCGAACTGGGAGCGAGATCAAAGTCGCGACCAACTGCGGCGGGGGCCCAGAGGTTCTGCGACGCGCCCCACTCGTTGCAACCCGCGGCCCCGTGCACCATCTCGATCGCTACGAGTCTCGTAGCGTCGATGTCAGCGCGAGTCGCTGCGGAGAGACGCCCTGCCGGAATCATCGCATCTAGGAAGGGGAGCGCGAGCGAAGCCCCCATCCCCTGGATGAAAGTCCGGCGCTCCATGTGCTTTCCTGTGATGAACTGCATATCCCATCTCCTATGCACCGACCAAAGCCGATGGCGGTATTCAATCGATTCTAGTGCGCGGCGTCGGCCACCGCTCCGGCTCGCTGCATCCGGAAGGCATCGCTCTTCACGACCCCCAAGACGAACGAAGACATGTTGTAGCCGTTGGACTCGGCATCGCGAACGATGGCTCGCACCGTTGGCTGGTCGTAGTACGACAATCGACGGCCGAGCGCGTAAGCCATCAGGTTCTGCGTAAACGTCCGCACCAGTGGGATCGGGCGGGCGACGAGAGCCTCGTTCAGTTCTACTGGGCTGGTGATTGGCGTCCCGTCGTAGAGTTCACCCTGTGTGTCGAGCGGCATTCCGTTTTCGCGAATCCGCCACCGTCCGGTGACATCATAGCTGTCGAGCGCCAGCCCAATGGGATCCATGAAGCGGTGACAGGCGTTACAGGTGGGATTCGCTCTGTGAACCTCCATCCGCTCACGTGTGGTCAGCATGCGTCCGTCCAGAGCATCGTCGGTCTCTTCCAGATCCGGTACGCCCGGAGGAGGAGGAGGAGGAGGCGTGCCCATGAGCACTTCCATGACCCACTTGCCCCGCAGAACCGGCGATGTCCGGCCCGCATGAGACGTGAGCGTCAGCACGCTCGCATGGCCGAGGAGTCCGCGACGGGTATCATCCGGGTACTCAACACGGCGAAACTCGTCTCCGACTACGCCATCGATGCCGTAGTGACGAGCGACCCGTTCATTCATGTAGGAGTAGTCGGCCGTATACAGGTCGAACACGCTCGCGTCGTTCTGCACGAGGCTCGCAAAGAACGTCTCTGTTTCACGCCGAAGATCATCGGCAAGACGCTGATGGAAGTCCGGGAACAGAAGGCGGTCAGGATGCACCTTGTCGAGGTCGTCGAGCCGCAGCCACTGCGCCGCGAAGCGAGTCGCCAAAGCCTCTGACTGAGGATCGGAAAGCATGCGCTCGACCTGCCTCTCCAGCTCATCCGAGTCCGAGAGGTCGCCCGCGGCTGCGAGAGCACGGAGCTCTTCATCAGGCGGAAGCCCCCAGATGAAGAATGACATGCGAGCAGCGAGGTCCATGTCTGCAATGGCGTAGTTCTCTCCGACCTGGACACCCGAGGGCGCTTCCTCCATCCGGAAGACGAAGTCAGGGCTGGCCAGCATTGCCTCGATCGCCGTCCGGACTCCAATTTCGAAGCCACCTTGGTCCGCACCCATCTGATAGAACCTCATAAGCGCATCGCTATCAGATTCGGTCAACGGCCTCCGGAAAGCCTGCGGCCCTAAACGGGCAACGATTTCTTCTGCGCACGGGATTTCTTCCGCCAGCGTCGTTGGTCGACAGCTGAAGATTCGGCTCCGCGTCGGTGTCTCAGAGACCCCGGTGACGCTTGACGGGCCCGCTACCACCATGTCCTTGAGGTGCGCGATCGAGGTAATCCCGTAGCCGCTCACTCCAATCTGCCGATCGGATAGCGACCAATCATGCGGCGACAGCAGGTCATCGACAGGACCTTCCGTCTGCTTCAAGAACGCAGATGTGACGCGGTGCGGCCCGGCTCGAACGAAAATCGACTCGGTACGCATCGTGACGCCATTCGGATCGGCCACGCTCATCCAGCGGTCCATCTCAAGCAACGCCACTCGCTGGCCGTCGATGGAGACCTCGAGCTGCTCCTGGGCCGTAACACCTCCGAAATAACCGCCAGTGGTCGTGTGCTCGAAGGCGAGATGGAACTCATACTGGCCGTCCGCCAAGAAATTGTGGGTGACCGACAAGCCGCCGCGGGTGCCATACGGCGCCCCCTCAGCTCTCTCCCACTGGGACGCGTATCCCGGGTTCGTATACGTCGTTGAGCTCGGCGCCGCATCAGGATCACCGACTGCAATCCGGCTGATACTCGCCGCCGCATTCAGGTAGGCGTCCAGCAAGGTCGGGGACAACATCTGGACATCCGCAATGTTGTCGAAATTGGCACTCTTGGTGTCGAGGGGGAGGAAAGCGCTCGCGTCAATTTCCAAACCCAGGAGGTCGTTCACCGAGCGAGCGTACTCCGTCTGGTTCAGACGCTGGAACGACCGACCACCGGGATTTGGATCGCGGCCTGCCGCGGCGTCCATTCGCTGCTCGAGGGACTCGACCAGTGCGCGCAGGGTATCGCCCTCCGGTCGCGACACTCCGGGAGGTGGCATCATGCCTGCCCGCAGCTTCACAATGATCTTCTCCGCCACGTCACCTGTGAGGTGAGGCTCCGCGGCATCGAATCCTTCAAGCGAAAGATTACCCCTCAGACGGCGCTCGCTGTGACAGCGGACGCAGTACTCCTCGAGCACGGCGTTGTCGTCGGCCGCACTCCAGTCAACGAACGCCAGCTCGCTGGACGAGGCGTCAGAGAGAGTCGCGGGCGTGTAGTCCATAGGACGCACACCGGTGCGGCTCTCAAGACCGCCCGCGTAGACGAGAACGGTACCAAGTAGGGCTAGGGATGCGCTAAACGTCTTCAATGGGATTCGGACCCCGTTTCTCCGAGCTCACAGTCGCCTAAAAGACCCCCGCGCGCGCGAATTAGTTGACCTGCACAGCGAGCCTCAAAGAGCGAGCGTCGCCTCATATTGAATGATATCCGGTGAACACGTTTTCGTACAGCGAAATAGCACGAAACAACGCCTATCTCACCGGTGAGATAAGCCGTCCAAGACCGCAGTAGTCCCGACTAGTGATCGTCGTGATGCAGCTCGTACTCACGTTGCGTGTGCATGCGCTCCGATCCTTGCTTCTGATCACGCTTCTTGGCGGCACGCATCGACATGGCCCGCGTGCCGGAGGAATGCACGGTCGGGAGCGAAAATTCGCGCTCCAACGCTGTGCTCTCACAGGCCGGGCAGGCAGGCTGCTCACTCCCGCGTATGAGGGCCTCGAATTGATGTCCGCAGCCTTGGCAGGAATATTCGTAGATAGGTATGATGGTATCCGGATTTCAAAGTTCGTCCTTTGCTCAGTAAACGGTACGCTGAACACCGAGCGGGGGGCAACGGTAGTACCCCTATGCCGCTCCTAGATCCGCTGGAGTGTGTCGACCACAGTCAGGCAACGGAAAAAAAGAATGAAAATCGGACGCACAGTGAGTTGGGGCTTTGGGTTGCTCGTCCTGGCGCTCGCCAGCGTCGCCACCCCGGTGCAGGCACAGACGGAGGGCGAAGGTCTCGACCTCGACCGCGAGAGCCTCACCCAGTACGCGATCGCTCACGGAGCGATCAACGACGCGCGCGACGAGTTCCACGGAAAGGTGGCCCGGGTCCATGATGCCGAGGGACGACTGCGCGCCCGGGAAGAAGTCGAAGCAGCGATCGTCACGATCCTGGAGGGTCAAGGAATGACCCGTGAGGAATATGACGCGATCACACTTCTGATCAGCCTCGATGGTGATTTCCGTGTGATGTTCGACGAGATCATGCTCGAACTCGAAGAACTCGGAACCACTTAGACGCAGAGGCTCTCTCTAGAAAGCATGGCTGGCGCAGGCCAGCTTCAGCAAGCCACGCAGTTGTGGTTATTGACTGCGCCGAGGCTCTCAAGAAGTTCGATCGTCGACGGGAATGGACTGATTCGTTGAACCGGCCCGTTCGCCATATCGACTGTCGTCTGGCCGCGTCTCCCGACGACCATCACGTCCCCGCCTTGTTCCACGAGGTAGCGGATGAGTTCGTTGTCTCCGCGAGCTGCGGCGTGGTGCATCGCCGTGTAGCCGTTGTGATCGCGCTGATTCACGTCGGCGCCAAGCTCTTCGATCAAGTAGCGCATCGCGGGCATCCACCCGTTCGGTACGACGCGGTGGATGTTGGCAGCGAAGCCTTCACCGTACCCGACGCCTGACGCTGCATGGATAGGGTAAACCCCTGGTCCGCCGACTGGTATGGGCGCGAACCCGAACCGATCGACCGTCGGAGACGCCGCGTCGGACAACCCACCGGCGACAGGCCGTCCGAAACTACGCGGGGCTGTCTTCTTGGTGGGCGTACCTGGGTCCGCACCGTAATCCACAAGCAGCCGCATGAGCGGCAAGTCCAACGCGTAGGCCGCCCGCCAGAAAGGAGTTGCCCCCATACGATCGGTACGCAGGTAGTCGTCACCAAACGTCGTGAACCAGAGTTGCTTGGTCAGTCGGACATTCGGATCGACTCCGGCGTCGAGCAGCGTCTGGGCAAGTTCCATATACGTCACCCGCTGCTGCATGTAGTGCGCGGGTTGAGGGTGTCTGGACTTCGGGATCCACTGTGTGTTGATGACGGTGTAAAGTGGGGTCGCGTTCGCATCGCTCGCGATGCTGGGATCTGCGCCCCGCTCGAAGAGTTCCATCGCGAGATCGAAGTGCCCGTTGATCGTCGCTAGGAGGAATGGCGTGGTATGATCTCCTGCGGTCACCTGGTCGATGTCCGCGCCGCTGTCGAGTAGCGTGAGCGCAGCCCGGGAGTGCCCCTCCCGAACGGAGAGATGCAATGCGGTGAGCCCTCCGTATCCGCCGACCAGCTGAGCATGCGAGAACCGTGACGAAGGCACGCGGTCACGCAGCTGGTTGTTAAGGTCCTCTCGGTTCGGGGCGGCGGGTTGACCCTCGGGCAATCCCGGGGGGGGGGTCGCCAACTCTGGAGGACGGCCCTGAGGCGGAGACATCCCACGCCGCGGCGCCGCGGCTGGGCGCCCCTCCTGTGCCGCAGCGATTCGACTCTGGACGGTTTCTCGTCGCCGGCGGTCAGCACGGTCCTCCTGCTCCCTTGCGTCCATGTCCATGACGCTGGCGGTGAGCAGGGGGTCCGCTCCCGCTTTCAGAAGTGTCTCCAGAACCGGAGTATGACCAGCCGCAGCAGCGAACATCAACGGCGTCTGCCCCCACTGAGGTTCCCGGACATCAACCGAGGTGCCGCCCTGGATCAGCAGTCCCACCACCTCGGCAGAACCCGCGCCAGCAGCATAGTGGAGCGGCGTCACCCCACCCATCGACGTTGCTGCGAGCGGGTCCGCTCCCGCGTCGAGTAGTGCCTCAACGACCGCAACGGCGCCCGACTTGCTGGCAATGTGAAGTGCTGTGTAGTGACCGAGTCTAGTGACAGCCGCCGGGTTCGCACCCGCACTGAGGAGTACCGCCGCCATCTCCCCGTCGCCCAGTTCTGCCGCCCAATGCAATGCCGTCATGCCATCACCATGGGCGGCGTTCACATCGGAACCCGCACGGAGAAGTGTCCGCACTTTCATCACGTCGCCGCGCATCGCTGCGTCGGCCACGGGCGCTTCCGCGGGCACGGCTCCCGACAGAAGGAGTGACAGAATGAGTGCGAAGCCGGCGTGAGCTCGAAGGGATTTCGTCACGGTGCGTTTCCTACCGGTCAGGCGTGGCTGCGGGCAACGTCAAGGGGAACTCTCCCGTACTGTCACCGAAGCTCTCCATATCGTCGTGTCCAAGCGAATGCAGCATCGACAGCATGGCATTTGCCATCGGTGTTCCGTCGGGCGCCCGCAGATGCATGTTGCCATCGAGCTTCCCATTTGCGTGCCCAAGCACGATGAGCGGTGCCCGCCGATGGTTGTGCACGTTGCCGTCAGCCATCGGAGATCCGAAGACGATCATCGTCTTCTCGAGGAGATCGGTACCGCCCTCGTCGATATCCTTCAACTTCTGGAGAAAGTACGGCAGCATGCTCACATGGAATTTGTTGATCTCGGCAAAGTCCAGAATGGCCGCTTCACGTCCGCCATGGTGGGAAGCGGGATGGAACGGAGTTTCGGTACCGCTCTCTGGATAGACCCGAGACGATGCGTCGCGCCCGGTTTTGAGCGAAAAGACACGGGTCATGTCCGACGCAAACGCGAGAGCTTGCAGGTCGAACATCAGGTGCATGTGCTCGGTGAATGAATCGGGTACGCCGGGCGGTGCGCCCGGAAGGTCTCGCTCTTCCCCGCTCGCGTTTTGTACCTCGATAGCCTGAATCCTACGTTCGATCTCACGGACATTGTCGAGGTATCGATCGAGGCGTACGTAGTCACCCGGACCAAGCTCCCTGCGCATACGCGCCATGTCCTCGGTGATCCAGTCCAGAATACTGGAACTGGTCCGCCGTCTCCGAGCTCGCTCCTCCGGGGTGCCGCCGGCTCCGAACAGAAGGTCGAAGGCGACCCGAGGATCACGGATCATCGGGAGCGGCTCTGTCGGTGACGCCCAGCTGATCGAATCGGTGTAGACGCAGGAGTAGCCGTACGCGCAGCCACCCGCCTGATCCACATTTTCGATACAAAGCTGCATCGACGGAATCGGCGTGTTCTGCCCAAACCGGCGCGCGTAGATCTGGTCAAGCGAGGATCCGACATACACGTCGGAACTCTCGGTCTGCTTCGGATGCGACTGCGTCAAGAAGACCGATGAAGAGCGGAAATGGTCTCCGCCAATCTCGTGAGGCTGAAACGCCTCGGCCATCCGAACATCGGTGTTCGAGACGATTGTCAGGTACTCCCGCCACGGATCGAGGGGCAGCAGGGAGCTCGGTGTCAGATCGTATTCACGTCCCACCGTGGCCGGAGACCAAAGGTTCTGGGTGGAACCCCACTCATTACTGCCCGCCGCACCGTGCACCAACTCAATCGCAACCAGTCGTGTCGGGTCCGCGGCATCCTGCGCAGCCGCGCTGCGGAGCCGGCCTGCAGGCACCATCGAATCGAGAAACGGCAATGCAACGCTGGCACCCATTCCCCGAAGGAAGGTCCGACGCTCGATCTGTTTTCCGGTGATGAATTCCATCTAAATCCGTCTCCATGCGCCCTCGGCGCAATCAGTTCAATTCTTGGTCCACTATAACTGGCACTTCCTGCATCCTGAACGCGTCACTCATCACGACCCCGAGGAAGAAGGCGGACATGCGATAGTCCTGATCTTCTGCTTCGCGTACGATCTCCCGAATCGTTGGCTGGTCGAAGTACTCCACCCGCCGCCCCAATCCGTAGGCCATGAGATTGGCCGTAAAGGTCCGGACGAGGGGAATCGGTCGTGCCAGCAATGCTTCCTGGAGTGCAACAGGGCTGGTGATCGGAGTGCCGTCGTAGAAATCGCCCCGCGTATCGAGAGCATTTCCGTTCTCCCGAATGCGCCATTTTCCGGTCACACCGTAGCTGTCCAGCGCTAGGCCGATCGGATCCATGAAGCGGTGGCAGGAGTTACAGGTCGGATTCGCCCTGTGAACCTCCATGCGCTCTCGCGTCGTGAGCACGCGCCCCCCTTCTGATGCATCCGTCTCCTCGAGGGCTGGCACGCCCGGAGGAGGAGGAGGAGGCGGGGTGCCCATCATGACTTCCATGACCCACTTTCCACGAAGAACCGGAGAAGTTCGACCTGCATGAGACGTAAGGGTGAGAATACTCGCGTGACCCAGCAGCCCTCTGCGGTTCTCATCTGAATACTGGACGCGCCTGAATTCGTCGCCCATGACGTCTTCCATGCCGTAGTGCCGGGCGAGCCGTTCATTCACATACGTGTAGTCGGCCGTATACAACTCGAACATCGGTCGGTCTTCCCGCACGATGCTCGAGAAGAACAACTCCGTCTCTCGCAGCATGGCGTCTGCAAGCTGCTGATGAAAATCAGGCTCGAGGCGTACGTCCGGATGGACCTTATCCAGGTCCTGGAGCCGCAGCCACTGAGCAGCGAATCGCGTTCCCAGAGCCTCAGAACGCGAGTCCGCTAGCATCCTGCGTACCTGAGCTTCAAGCGTCTCGTCGTTGGACAGTTCGCCCTGTTGAGCGAGACGAACCAGTTCGGCATCAGGGGGCAGCCCCCACAGGAAGTACGAGAGGCGAGCGGCGAGATCATCATCCGCAATGGAATAGGCCGTCCCAGCCTGAGTTCCCGCGGGCGCCTCTTCGAATCGGAATACGAAATGCGGACTAGCCAGCATCGCTTCGATGGCAGTGCGAATTCCAATCTCGAAGCCTCCGTCCTCGCTACCGTAGGAATAGAAACTCAGAAGCGCTTCGCGGTCGTCGTCCGTAAGGGAGCGACGAAATGCCTCCGACCCGAGTCTTTCAATAATCGATGAGGCGCACGGCACCTCCTCTGCACGAGCGGTCGGCCGACAGGTGAAGATCGCGCGCCTGAAAGGCGTGTCTGAAAGGCCCGTCACGTTCTCCGGCCCCACGACCACGAGGTCTCGCATATGCGGCACGGACATGATGCCGTAGGTGCCAGCGATGGCCGTGCTCGCCAAGGACCAGTCATGTGGCGCGATCAGATCCTGAACCGGGCCGTCCGCCATCTGGAGGAAAGCCGCCGTCACCCGATGTGGGCCTGCAGAAATCGCGATGGCTGGAGACCGAATCTCTACTCCGCCGGGGTTTGACACATGCATCCAGCGGTCGACCTCAAGGAGCGCAACGCGTTCGCCATCGATCGAAATTTCAACCTGCTCCGGAGCTTCGGACGTCGTGTTCAGGGCGGAGCTGCCGTTTCCGACCACCGTTCCTGTGGTCTCGTGATGAAACGACATCCGGAAGATGTAGTCTCCGTCAGCCGGGAAGTTGTGCACCTCCGAGACGCCACCACGAGTGCCGTATGGCGCTCCCTGCACGCGCTCCGTCTGAGACGCCCATCGTGGAACACGGTACTGTGTCTCAGTCGACGTCGCGCTAGGGTCTCCGACTGCGAGACGGCTCACCTCCGCCGCCGCATTCAGATAAGCGTCGAGCAACGTCGGGGAGAGCATCTGCACGTCTGCGATGTTGTCAAAGTTCGCGCTCTTGGTGTCGGGCGGGAGGTAGTCAGCGCCGTCGATCTGCAATCCGAGCAGCGACCGCACCGAAGCTGCGTACTCCGCCTGATTTAGACGCTGGAACGTCCGGCTTCCAGGATTCGGACTGCGCTCTGCTACAGCGTCGAGTCGATCCTCAAGGGCCGCGACCAGAACTTCGAGCGTGTCTCCCTCAGGACGAGAGACGCCCGGAGGCGGCATCATCCCTGCCCGAAGCTTGACGATCATCTTCTCCGCGACCTCACCCATAGCCTCGGGATTGTCCGCGTCGAAGCCCTCCAGGGAAAGATTGCCCCGTAGTCGACGCTCGGAGTGGCAGCGAACGCAGTATTCCTCGATCACGTCGTTACCGTCCATGGCAGCGGCACTCACCGAGCGATCCGTTGCAGACACGCCCGAACTGGCAATCACCGCATCATTCGACAGAATGTGGACGCCATTCGAGCTGGCCCCGCCAAACCCAGGCCATCTGATTGCAGAATCCTGGGCAGACCCACCCACCAGCACGAGGGCGCTCCCCAGTGCGGCTGCGGCGAACGTCGTTTTCAATCCAGTCATAGGTAGAGTGTCCTCATCCCGTCGGCAGGGCCGCGTAAGGCGACGAAAGGGAGAAATCTCCGGTACTGTCACCGAAGCCCTCGAGGTCGTCGAGTCCAAGTTTGTGCATGAGGCTCAGCATTACGTTCGCCATTGGGGTGCCGTCAGGAGCCTTCAAATGAACGTTTCCATCCAGTTGACCGTTGGCTCCACCTAATACGACAAATGGGCACCTCCGATGGTTGTGGAGATTGCCGTCGGCCATCGGTGACCCGAAAACAATCATCGTCTTGTCGAGCATTGTGCCATCACCTTCCTCAAGACTTTGCAATTTTTCAAGGAAATAAGGAAGCATACTGACGTGGTACTCGTTGATCTTGTGGAAATCGAGAATCGCCTCTTCTCTTCCCCCGTGATGGGACGCCGGGTGAAAGGCACGATCCGTCCCACTTTCCGGATAAACACGGCCGGAGGCATCGCGTCCGATCTTGAAGCTGAACACGCGCGTCATATTGGATGTGAATGCCAGCGCCTGAAGGTCAAACATCAGGCGCATGTGCTCTTCGAAAGAGTCGGGCACACCTGCCGGAGCTCCTGGGAGCGCGCGTTCTTCACCTGTGTTGTTCCGAGCCTCAACCGCCTGGATGCGCCGCTCGATCTCTCGGACATTGTCCAAGTAGCGCTCCAGTCGGACGGCATCATTCGGGCCCAGCTCACGCTTCAGATAAGCGATCTCGCCTGTGATCCAGTCGAGGATACTGCTGTTGGTGCGCCGGCGGCGCGCTCGGTCGGCTTCGCTGCTGCCCGCCCCGAAAAGCATGTTGAAAACGATGCGTGGATCGCGAATCATCGGCAGCGGCTGGTCCGGTGACGCCCAACTGATGGTGTCCGTGTACACGCACGAGTACCCGTACGCGCACCCTCCGGACTGATCGACCGGTTCGATGCAAAGCTGCATGGACGGAATCGGCGTATCCTGCCCAAAGCGGCCGGCATAGATCTGATCCATCGAGGTGCCGGCAAAAACATCGGAGCCTCGTGTCTGCTTCGGATGAGACTGGGTCAGGAATACGGCACTCGAACGGAAATGGTCACCGCCGATCTCGTGCGCTTCAAAGGCCTCAGCCATCCGCACGTCGGTGTTGCTGACGATCGTGAGGTGGTCCCGCCAAGATTCAAGAGGCCGAAGCGCACTCGTCGTGAGGTCGAAATGACGACCGGCCTCAGCCGGGTTCCAGAGGTTCTGAGACGCGCCCCAGTCGCTGCATCCGGCCGTGCCGTGGACGAGTTCAATCGCCACCACCCGAGTTGGGTCGTCAGCCGCAGCAGCGGCGCCCGAGAGACGGCCCGCGGGAACCATTGCATCAAGGAAAGGGAGCGCAACCGATGCGCCCACCCCCTTGAGGAAGGTCCGGCGTTCCAGATGTGAGCCTGAGATGTATGGCATGGTCGTTTCCCGCGGCCGAAGCCGCACAGTGTGCTAGTTGTTGTATCCCGTTGCGACACCAGAGGTTTCGGAGATTGCCTCCGTCGATCGCTGCATCAGAAATGCGTCACTCAATACCACGCCGGTCACAAAGGTCGACATCCGGTATCCATCCTGTGCGGCGTCACGCTCAATGGCGCGAATCGTCGGCTGATCGAAGTACTCCACTCTACGCCCGAGGCCATAAGCCATGAGGTTCTGCGTGAAGGTCCGAACAAGGGGTGCCGGCCGACGCATGAGTGCCTCCACAAGCGCTGCTGGCGAGTCGATGGGAGTGCCGTCGTAAAGTTCCCCCCGAGTGTCGATTGGCGCTCCGTTCTCACGAATCCGATACCGCCCTGTCACGTCGTAGCTATCCAGCGCGAGGCCGATCGGGTCGATGAAGCGGTGACAGGAATTGCACGTCGGGTTGGCTCGGTGTGCCTCCATCCGCTCACGCGTAGAGAGAGCCCGCCCATTTTCGGCCCGGTCCGTTTCCTCGAGATCCGGCACACCCGGAGGCGGTGGTGGTGGTGGCGTCCCCATCAGCACTTCCATGACCCACTTCCCGCGAAGAACCGGTGATGTGCGGTCTCCGTGGGAGGTGAGCGTCAGCACACTTCCGTGCCCGAGGAGACCCTGACGGTCAGCGGCGCCATATTCCACTCGGCGGAACTCATCACCGAGAACACCGGGAATCCCGTAGTGCCGTGCCAGGCGCTCATTCAGATAAGTGTAGTCGGCGGTGAACAAGTCGAGGACGCTTCGGTCCTCCCTCACGAGGCTGGTAAAGAAGAGTTCCGTCTCGCGACGCATCGCGTCGGCGAGCTGCTGATCGAAATCAGGGAACCAGTACGTATCGGGGTGGACCTTGTCGAGATCCTGGAGCCTGAGCCATTGAGCCGCGAATCTCGTCCCGAGCGCCTCCGCCCGAGAATCGCTGAGCATGCGGCGTATCTCTGCGGTCAGCACATCCCTGTCGGACAGATTCCCGGACTCCGCGATTTCTCTAAGTCGGTCGTCGGGAGGGACGCCCCACAGGAAGAACGAAAGTCTCGACGCCAGCGCGTGATCGCTGATCGCATACGTCTCGGAGGTCTCTCCCGCCGATGCGCCCTCGAACCGGAAGACGAAGTGCGGGCTCGCAAGAATGGCCTGGAGCGCCGTACGGACCCCGACCTCGAACCCACCCTCGGTAGTCCCCTCCTCGTAAAACCTCATGAGGCCGTCTAGGTCCCGTGCTTGGAGCGGACGTCGGTATGCGGTCCCCGCGAGGTCCGCGACGATCGCACGGGCACAGGGTTCTTCCTCGCCCTGGGTTGTCGGGCGGCATGTGAAGATGCGGTCTCGAACCGAGTGGTCCGAGATGCCGGTCACCCGATACGGCCCGGCCACGACCAGGTCCCGCAAATGCGGAAGGAGCGTGAGTCCGTACCCGCCCATTCCGGTATGCCTGTCCGCTATCGACCAGTCGTGGGGTGACATGAGGTCGTCCACCGGTCCCTCTGACGTCGCCAGAAAGGCCGCGGTGACCCGGCGTGGTCCCGCACGTACAGCCAACGCCTCGGTACGCATGGTGATTCCCCATGGGTCCGAGTAGCTCAACCAGGAATCGACATCGATCAGAGCCATGGGCTCACCATCGATCGAAATCTCGACTTTCTCGCCGCGCGCGAGCTGGCCGGCGAAGCCATCCCCTGTGGTGGTGTGCTCGAAAATGATCGAGAACACGTATTCCCCATCTGCCGGGAAGTTGTGGACGACCGAGGCGCCGCCACGTGTCCCAAACGGGGCCCCCGCGACCCTCTCAATCTGAGAGCTGTAGCCCGAAACGCTGTAGGTCCTGTCGCGTGGCGCAGCGTCCATATCACCAACTGCGAGACGACTGATCTCGGCAGCGGCCCCCAGATAGGCGTCCAGGAGCGTCGGGGACAGCATCTGCACATCGGCAATGTTGTCGAAATTCTCACTCTTCGTATCGAGCGGTAGGTAGGCGCCGGCATCGATCTCCAGACCGAGAAGATCATGAATGGATCGAGCGTATTCAGCGCGATTCAATCTCTGGAACGTTCGTCCACCCGGGTCGGGTGCGGCTGATGCAGCCTCGTCGATTCGAGCCTCGAGTCTCTGGACCAGAGCCTGTAACGAGTCGCCTGCGGGACGGGTGGCGCCAGGCGGCGGCATCATGCCGGCCCGGAGCTTGACGATCATCTTCTCGGTCGTCGACGCCTGCAGATGCGGTGCCGATGGGTCGTAGGCCTCAAGCGATAGATTCCCCCTGAGGCGGCGGTCACTGTGACAGCGAACGCAGTACTGCTCGATGAGGGCCTCGTCTGTCCGGGTCGCAGCAACGGCGTCTACCCGGACCGGTGCTTGAGGTCTCGAATCGGGCACAGGACGACCGCCGAGTACGAGCAACGCACCTGCCGCTGCCAGAGTCGTCGCGAGCGTCTTCAAGTCGATGGGGCCTCAATTGAAATACCGATCGCGTCACACGACCGAGGTAGTTGCGGAAACCCTCTGACGGCAAGGTCTTTCGGACAATCCGTCCATTAGAATAGTACGGTTCAGATCCCAGACGGGCCAGCAGTCCGTGTGCAGATTTTTTGCGAGTAATCGGACCGAGCCGTACCCTCCGGGATGAATCAGAAAAGTCTTTGGTACCCGACCCTGCTCGTCGCCATCTGCGCCAGCTGTGGGCCAGCTGAGCCGACCGTTCCGACCACCGCGTTTACAGGCGCTACCGTCTGGGACGGGACGGGGTCAGATCCGGTGGCCAACGCGACCATTGTTGTTCAGGAGGGCCGGGTCCTCTCGGTGACGCCTGGTGGCGCTGCTCCGGCCGGTGCAACGGTCGTCAATCTCGGCGGACGCTACGTCACGCCCGGATTCATCAACGTGCACGGACATGTCAGCGGTATCTGGGCCCCCGAGGGGACCACCGGTGAGATGGCCACGGTCCGTGCCGACCTCGATCTCTTCGCCCGTTACGGGATTACGACGGTCAACAGCCTAGGAGACGAGGGTCCCGTACTCGCTGCTCGCAACGCGTCAACGCCCCTCGACGCGCGCGCTCGACTGTTCGCCTCAGGGCCCGTGATCACCGATATCGACGCAGACGCGGCCCGAGCGACTGCCCTGGCGATTGCCGATGCCGGTGTCGACTGGCTCAAACTGAGGGTCGACGACAACCTCGGGACCAGCGAGAAGATGCCCTGGACGGCGGTCGAAGCCGTATTGAACGTCGCAAACGAGCGGGGGCTCCGACTGGCCACACATCTCTTCTATCTCGAAGACGCCAAACGACTTCTCGAGATGGGAACGGGCATGGTGGCCCACTCGGTCCGGGACACCGCGGTGGACGAGGCCTTTCTGTCTCAACTCGGCGAGTCCGGCGTGTGCTATGTCCCCACGCTGACCCGCGAGGTGAGCACCTTCGTGTACGGGGACCGTCCCGAATTTTTCGATGACCCGTTCTTCACCAAACACGCCCATGCCGGGCAACTGGCTCGCGTCTCTGACCCCGAGTTTATGGCCCGAACCGCAGCAAGCCCCACTGCTGCCGGTTATCGCACAGCACTATTCCAGGCGATGGCCAACGTGAAAACGGTGTCAGACGCTGGATTGCCCGTGGGGATGGGGACAGACGCTGGCCCCGCCGGACGTTTCCCCGGCTACTTCGAGCACATGGAGCTCTGGATGATGGTCGACGCCGGCATGACCCCGGAGGAGGTGCTCCTCAGTGCCACGTCCGTTGCCGCGTCATGTCTCGCTGAAGACGACATCGGCACCCTCGAAGCTGGCAACTGGGC
The DNA here is from genome assembly GCA_028823235.1 of Longimicrobiales bacterium. Lineage (NCBI taxonomy): Bacteria > Pseudomonadati > Gemmatimonadota > Longimicrobiia > Longimicrobiales > Longimicrobiales bacterium. The sequence goes on from JAPKBW010000011.1 coordinate 47,510, forward strand.
CGACTTCATCGTGTTCGAAGATGACCCGTTAGCCGATATCTTGGCGACTCGCAGCCTCGAGTCCGTCTACATCGCCGGTGGGATCGTTCGCTAGTCAGGCACCCGGCATGGAATAGCGTTCGAGGAAATTGAGGTCGAATCCGTCGAACGAGACCACGTGAACGGACTGTGGGGTTCAGACTAGACCCGGAGATAGGGAAACTTGTGGGAAGGGTTGCCGTGGCGCCAAACTCTCCACAAAGCGGATCTTCGCGGTCCGTGAATTTCAGGACAACCGTGTGCAGCCCACCCAACCCCACCTCCGCGGAGAAGTCCCCCTGAATCGCTACGTCACCGAGCTCATCGGAACGTTTTTTCTCGTCTTCACCATCGGCATGGTAGGTACTGCCGGTTCTCCCATGGCGCCCCTCGCGATCAGCGCAGTCCTGATAGCGCTCGTATACATGGGCGGCCATGTCTCCGGGGCTCACTACAATCCCGCCGTCACGATCGCCATATACCTGCGCGGCGCGATGGAGAAGTCTGACATCGCTCCCTACATCGGTGCACAGCTGATCGGAGCAGCGCTCGCGGCGACCGCTGTGCCCAGGATCACAGGCCAGATGTTCGCGCCCACACCGGGGGTCGATGGCATAGCCGGCCCATTGCTAGCTGAGATCCTGGCGACCTTCGCTCTCGCCCTAGTCATCCTGAACGTCGCCACAGCCAAGGCGACCGAAGGTAATTCGTACTACGGCCTCGCGATCGGATTTACCGTCATGGCCTTCGCCTTCTCGGTCGGCGATGTGTCCGGGGGGGCGTTCAACCCGGCGGTTGGCACAGGATTGATCATCGTGGATGCACTGATAGGTGGCGGCACCTTCGATGACCTCTGGCTCTACTGGGTCGGCCCGATTCTCGGAGCGGTCGCGGCAGTCCCGGTCTTCCGGATGCAGAACCCGGATAGTGGCGAGGGTTGATCCTGCTTAGGCAAAAGCCCCTCGTCCGCTTCGGCGGGCGAGGGGCTTTTGCATTGCAGTCCAGATCCACTTCGTCCGAGAAACAACACATGCTGCCGAGAAGCGATCCTTCCGGCGCCTAGAGGTTAAGCTCGTCTGCTTCCGCTGCTCCACGCGGCACCCGAATCAGGTCAACCAAGGCTTGAACGGACGGAGGAGGAGGAGGAGTGAAGCGGGACACCACGATCGTGATCGCGAAGTTCAGCAGCATGCCGACTGTTCCGATTCCCTCGGGGCTGATTCCGAACCACCAGTGCTCCGCGGTATTCAGCTCCGGGCTCACGAACTTGAAGTAGGAGATGTAGGCCGCAGTGAAGGTGATTCCTGTGATCATTCCAAGGATGGCACCCTCTCTCGTCGTTCGTTTCGAGAAAATGCCCAGGATGATGGCCGGGAAGAACGAGGACGCCGCGAGCCCGAAGGCGAACGCCACGACCTGTGCTACGAAGCCGGGCGGATTGATCCCGAAATAGCCCGCCACCAAAACCGCAAACCCCGCGGCAACCCGTGCCGCAATGAGCTCATTCTTCTCCGAAATTTCCGGCATGAGACTTCGTTTGAGCAGGTCGTGACTGACCGCTGACGAGATAACCAGCAGGAGTCCCGCTGCCGTCGACAGTGCAGCCGCGAGCCCTCCTGCTGCGACCAGCCCGATCACCCAACCTGGGAGGTTCGCGATCTCGGGATTCGCGAGCACCATGATGTCATTGTCGACGGTGAGCTCGTTCGTCATCGGCGAGTCCGGACCGACGAACTGAATGCGTCCGTCACCATTCACGTCATTGAAGCTGACGAGACCGGTATCCTCCCACGTGGTGAACCACTCAGGCACCTCCGAGTACGGCACGTCCTGAACGCTGTTGATCAGATTTGTGCGAGCAAAAACAGCCACGGCTGGGGCGGTCGTGTACAGCAGCGAAATGAAGAGAAGCGCCCAGCCCACCGAGATCCGAGCGTCTCTGACACGCGGAACGGTGTAGAACCGGATGATGACGTGCGGAAGTCCCGCCGTCCCGACCATGAGCGCCGCGGTTATGAAGAACACATCAAGCGTGGACTTAGTCCCACTCGTATAGGGCGCGAAGCCCAACTCCGCGTGAAGTCCGTTCAGACGCTCGAGAAGCGCGATGCCGGACGCCTGGTCCACACCACCCAGTCCCAACTGAGGGATCGGGTTTCCTGTAATCATGATCGAGAGAAATATCGCTGGCACCATATACGCGAAGATGAGCACGCAGTACTGCGCGACCTGCGTATAGGTGATGCCCTTCATGCCGCCGATCACGGCGTAGAAGAAGACGATCGCCATGCCGATGCCCACGCCCACATTCACGTCGACTTCCAGGAAGCGGCTGAAAACGATACCGACGCCACGCATCTGACCTGCCACGTACGTGAACGAGACGAAGATCGCGCAGATAACTGCGACGATCCGTGCTAGCTGCGAGTAGTACCGATCTCCCACGAAGTCCGGCACGGTGAAAGCTCCGAACTTGCGCAGATAAGGCGCCAACAGGAGCGCGAGAAGGACGTAGCCTCCCGTCCACCCCATGAGATACACGGAGCCATCGTATCCCATAAACGAAATCAGGCCGGCCATCGAAATGAACGACGCCGCGCTCATCCAGTCCGCCGCGGTAGCCATGCCGTTGGCGAGTGGAGACACTCCTCCCCCCGCCACGTAGAAGTCCTTGGTAGTAGACGCACGGGACCAGATCGCGATCCCGATATAGAGGGCGAACGACGCCCCGACGAGCAGGAAGGTCCAGGCCTGAACGCTCATGACTCCGCCCCTTCATCCACATCGAACTCACGGTCGAGCCCGTTCATGAGCCGGACGTAGACAAAGATCAGAACGACGAAGGCGTAGATCGATCCCTGTTGCGCGAACCAGAAGCCGACCGGGTAGTGTGTTCCGGGAACCGTGAACGCGTTCAGCGCGTCTGCGAACAGGATGCCGAACCCGTAGGACACGAGGAACCAGGCGCCGAGAAGCCACCCCAGGTACTGGATATTCCGGCGCCAGTACTCCTTGTGGCGGGCGATTGTCGCAGGGTCAGTGACGGAGGGGTGCTCATTTGAGCCACCGCTCGTGCTGGTATGGTCGGCCATGGGCCTCAGGGCGTGGGGGTCAGGCTGCTTGAGTCAGGCTAATCGGTCCGGCGGGTGGGGCCATCAGCGGGTCAGCTGTCTCCGCCCCATGGCTTCTTCTGAGGCCCACCGACCGGGCTCTGTGTCGTGGTGGGACGAGTCGCCTCGCGCGTTGCGAGATTGAACCGGTCCCCGGGCGCGAGAAAGTAGAATTTTCCGTCAGGACCAGTAGTCGACTGATTGTCATAAATCAGAGCGTAGGAGCGGCCGATGACCTGAAATCGATCGCCCTGTACTACGATCGCGGTGTCCTCATCGAGTCCAATGCCAAGCAACTCCGGATGAGCTTCGATCACTTCGACCATGTCGAACTGTCGATTGCGGCGCAGCACGTGCTGGTCGATACCCACATTGCGCAGATAACCAAATCCGCGCTCGTGATCGCCCATCATCACGGTGTTCGTTCGAGAGTCGCCACGCACGAGATAGGAACCCTGAATCGAAGCGCCGGCCGACGATCCGCCGATTACACCTCCTCGCTCAAGGACCTCACGAAAGGCCGTCTCGGATTTCGTTCCGCCATACGAGTCGACGAGACGCCACTGTCTTCCGCCAAAAAAGAACACACCGCCGGCCGTCTTCAGGGGCTCGACGAAGGCATCGGTATCGGCTTCTGCTGGATCGATCGTGTGGAGCAGCGTCAGGTTCCGGGCGCCATGCTTACGCCACGCGTTCAGCCCCTGATAGAACTCGTCGTACTCCGCAGCACCGCCGGCTGTCGGAATCAGCACAATATGCGCGTCGGGGCCGCCCGCGAGTTCGATGAAGCGCTCGTAGATCTCGGCCGACTGCATCGCTCCGCCGACCACGACGAGTGAGCCATTTTCTGGCCCGACCTGTGGGGGTGGCGGTCCCTGTTGCTGGGCGGATACACCTGAACCCGCTGCGACACCAAAGGCACTCAGGACCATCAAGACCAGTTGCTTCATTCGAACCTCCTCAGGACGCGGATCCGTAGACCTCGCGCTCGATTTCACCGTGGATCCGTTGGATCGTTTCTTCGGACGGAGCGGCCGTGAAGTACGACACGCCGACCGTAAGGACGCTATTGATGATGAGGGCCCAGACGCCACCATGCAGTCCCAGCGGGTGTGGCGCTACGACGAGTGTGACGTAGAGCGTCACCATTCCGGCAATAATTCCGGCCAGGACGCCGAGCCTGGTCAACGTACGTCGGCCCGGGAAGCAAACACCGAGAATCGCGGGCATTAGCTGCAGCGCGCCGGATCCTGAAAGTGTGACGAGGACCACGAGTGCGTCGAAGGTCCGAACCGACAGGAAATACCCCGCGACGAGAAGGGCACCGACGATGCCTCGGCCCACCCATACGTAGTGTTGCTGTGACTTCTCTGGCGCGATGTAGCGCTGGTAAACATCCCGAGTGAGCACACTCATGTTGGCGTGCAAAATCGAGTCCAGGGTAGACATCGCCGCCGCCGTCGCACCCGCGAGAATCACACCCGTCATGATCGGAGGAGCATGGGCGAAGAGCAGTTCCGGGAAGATCCGATCCGGAATCTCCAGGCCCGGCATGGCAACGGCCCCACCAAGCCCCACCAGCGCCGCCGGTATGTAGAGCGTCATCAGGTAGATAGGAGTCGTCGCGCCCAGAATCTTGAGCGTCTTCGAGTCCACAGCGGTGTAATACCGAATCATCATGTGCGGCTGGAAGACGATACCGAAGGAGAGCGTGATCGTCATTCCGATCCACATGCCCGGCGTGAAGAACCCTCGAGGACCCGGCAGTGTCAGCAAATCAGGCCGCGACTCTCGGACCTCGGCCCAAAGCTGCAAGGGGCCGCCGAAGAGCTCGTACGACAGATAGATCGCCCCAACCCAGACGGCGATGTACATCCAGATACCCTGAATCACATCGGTCCAGTAGACGGCACGGAGGCCACCAGCCATCAGGTAGGTCGCAGCCACGACGAGCAGAATCAGTGTCCCGAGCTCGAAGGAGATCCGATCTCCCGAGGCGATGTTGATGATGTAGCCGAGCCCCTGTGCCTGCACCTGGATGTAGAGGATTGTGAAGACCACGGACACGATGGCGACCACAACGCGGACAGCCTCTGACTCGTAAAAGTCGGCGAGCATATCGGCTGGAGTGATGTAGCCGAAGGCCTTCCCTACGGCCCAGATCCTCGGGCCCAGAACGTAGGTGATTGCCCCTACCAGCACCGTCCACGTGCCCGCCATCCAGAAGCCGACACCGTGCGTATAGAAGAAACCGCCCGAGCCGAGAAACGCGAATGCGGAGTGGAATGTGGCAACCACGGTCAGGTACAGGACAACGAAACCGGCCTTACGACCGTAGAGGAGAAAGTCCTCCATGTCGTTGCTCATGCTTCGGTTCGCGACGATGCCGAGGACGATCGTCGCGAGCAGATAGACGAAGATCAGGCCTGTGGAGACAACCCAGGGTTCCACGTCAGACGCCCTTCTTCAGCGTGCATACCAGCACTCCGATGAGCACGGTGTAAATCAGCAAGAGCGAGACAACAAAGAACGGCACGCCGGCAAACCAGTTCTCAGGACGATCCAAGAACAGGTGCGTGATCGGAGGCATCGCAAGAAGGAAGATCCCCAGGAAGGAGATCGTCGCGGTCCACCCCCCTGCAGTGCGAGGGATGAAGTGTGAGGCAGGGCGTTGTGGGCTCATGGGCCGCGAACATGAGCGAGCGGGGTGCCTCGCGCTACTCCGCACGGGTCCCGCTGGGAGAGTCCGCCCCCCCGATCGGGAACATATGTCCTATACAAGGGACGTTTCGGGCACGCTGCATCAGCAGCCCTATATAACTGTATATCATTGCTGGAAAATGCCTTAGGGATATACATGTGCCCGGAGCGGAACGTGCTTCATCGAGAGGTGCATTCACTATGGAGGGCATCATGCTGCACGGACTCACAGCATTCATTCTGGTGGTCGGAAGCGCACTGATTCTGTCGACCGAAGCTGAGGCTCAGTACAAACAGGGTCCCGGCGGCAGCGTCGGCATGAGCTTCGTCGCCGCGGATGCGATTGGTGAGTTCGGATTAGCGGTCGACCATGGCTTCGGTCTCGACCTAAACGCCGGAATTCCGATGGCGGCCGATGGGCACCTGCGCCTGCGCTTGGACGGCGGATTCATGATCTACGGGATCGAGTCCTTCTACTACTGTGACTACGGGTGCCGGGTCGGCTCTGAACTCACCACGACCAACAGCATCTTGTACGGTGGTGTGGGGCCCGAGATCGTATTCGCCAGAGGCGACATCCAGCCTTACGTCCATGCAACCGCCGGAATGTCCTGGTTCGTGGCCTCTTCAGCGGTGGACCACCACGCCGGATACGGTTCGTCCCTTGATACGACGAACTACTCCGACCACGTGTTCGGGTGGAAGTTCGGTGGTGGCCTCCGTGTGAGAGCCGGCAACGCGCTCTTCATCAACCTGGGCGTCGTGCGGCACGACAACGGGCTGGTGAGCTACCTGACAGAGGGAGACATCGTCGACAACCCGGACGGATCTGTGACGATGTACCCAAAGCTCAGCGAGGCTGAACTGCTCAGCTTCCAGCTCGGAGTGACGCTCGGATTGTTCTAGGCCAAATTTGGATCGTGGCGGGGGGGCATTCCCGTTCCGGACCGGTCACCAACCCATTGGGGATGGTTCCACCCACGGTTACATCTCGCCCGGATGCTGCGGGTGCCGGTTTTTTTTCTCGGCCAAGGCCTTTTTTACAGCGGCCCGATCTACCTTGCCGTTCACATTTCGCGGCAGGCCAACTCCAACATACCAGACACGTGGAAGCTTCGCCGCAGTGAGTTTGGCCCTCAAGTGTCGGTCAATTTCCTCCTGATCGAATTCCCCGACAACGGGCTCGACCCAGGCACCCACGGTCTCGCCCCACTCTTCACTGGGCAGGCCCACGACGCAGGCATCCAACACAGCCGGGTGTAACCGAAGCGTTTCCTCAACGTCCCCGGCCTCGACCGTCACCCCGCCCGAGATGATCCGATCGATTCTTCGCCCCGTGATCCAGAGATCTCCCTCATCGTCGAGGTGACCGTGATCTCCAGTGTGATACCAACCCTCGGCATCATGGACCTCGCCGTGTTCGGGGCCCACGTACCCAATCGCGAGCGTCTCTCCACGTGTGAGGACCTCGCCTGACGCGTCGAAGTGGATTTTCACTCCTGGCATCGGGCGGCCGACCGCGCCTGGCTTCCCCCGGGTCTCCTCCGGAGAGGCCGTGGAAATCTGAGACGACATCTCGGTGGCGCCATACGTGAGCGCGACGGGCCAACCGATTTCCAGTGCTCGTTCAACCAGCACGAGGGGCGCGTGCGCTCCTCCGATCAGTACGGATCGCAACCCCGTTGGCGGATCGCGGTCTCCGCGGAACGCCAGAAGTCTTTGGAGTTGTGTCGGCACCAGAGACATTCGGGTGGGAGGGACGGCCGCAGTCCCCGGAAGGCCCTCTCCGTCCAGGCAGGCAGATAGTTCCTCGGTGGTCAGGGACCCGGGGAGGATGATCCGCCCCCCTAGCACGAGGGCACGAATGATCGTGGCCAGCCAGCCGACGTGACCAGGCGCCAGGGTCGAAATCCAGACGTCATCGGCACCTGCGCCGAGTCGCGCCTCCGTCCCTCGCGCGTTCGCGAGAAGGTTGTCCATGCTGAGGGCGACGCCGCGTGGGTTCCCGGAGGTGCCGGAGGTCCGGAGCACGACAGCGCTGCCCTCCGGCATGGTCATATACGCCATTTCTTCCAGGAGTGAGGACGCTTCATCAGCCGGCAGGCGTGGGTTCAACGGGACGGGAACCTTCCCCATCTGCCACGACGCGAGCAGCTCGACCACATCGGCTGGCTCGGAGCGAGCGATGAAGGCGTGCCCGGTCTCCTGCGGCGCAGTCGGGATCGTGATTGCCTTGGCTCGACGTCCTACAGCCCCACGAAGCTGAGCCCAGCTCACGACACCTTCTCGCCCGATGATCACAGGAGCGTCGGGAGCCTCTATCGATCGGGCGAGAAGCTCAACCTGTGTCATCCGAAGGCCAGACCGACCGCCAGAAAGGCACCATAGAGAACAACAACGCGTGCGGTTCCGCCGAGCGCTGGTAGCAACTCACGCGGATCGCTGAAGGTGAGCACGGTGCGAAGCGGGCGACGGCAGAGGGGGGCAACCGCCAGTGAAGCCAGTACCGCCGGTGGCCAACCGTATTTCAGTACGCCGACCACGGGCACCGCCGCGGCGACGACAAGCATGATCACGTACTCGGCCTTGGTGCCGCGCTCGCCCAGTCTCACCGCGAGCGTGCGCTTCCCTGCCTTCGTGTCCGTCTCGATGTCCCGCAGATTATTCACTACCAGAATCGCGGTGCTTAATGCTCCGAGTCCAGCGCCTGCCAACAGCGCATCAGGGGGCCATGCCAGTGCCTGCACGTAGTACGTACCGCCGACCGCGATCAGTCCAAAAAACAGAAAGACGAACACATCACCCAATCCATGGTAGGCGAGCGGAAAGGGGCCTCCCGTATACAGGACGGCACATGCCACGGATGCCAGGCCAATCCAGACGATCGGCCATCCCGCGACAAACACCAGATAGGCACCCACGAGAACCGCGGCCGTCAGCACGACGACCATGCCACGGTGGACCGACCGGGGCGGAAGAAGCCCTGCCTGGGTCACTCGCACCGGACCCACTCGTTCTTCCGTGTCTCCTCCGCGCATGAAGTCGTAGTAGTCGTTCGCGAAGTTCGTCCCGATCTGAATCAGCACTGCGCCAAGCATCGCGGCGAGCGCAGGCAGCCAGGCCAGCGTGTCATGGAAGGCTGCGAGGCCCATTCCAGCCAGAACCGGTGCGACCGCGGCCGTCAGTGTCTTCGGGCGCGACGCGAGAATCCACGCTTGTGCTCGGGTGATCTCGTTCGGCGTGACCACGTCCGCTATCGCCAGAATCCGGTCACGCGCGTGCCGATGATTGAATCGAGCTGAGGGTACTCACGGCGCAGGTAGTCATTACCTTGGAAGCGAATCGAGTCCTGGATCGGCGTGCGCTCGGCATACGCGCCATAAAAGCCATCGATTACCTCGATGCCCTCTTCGACCGCACCGATCGGCGGGTACCCCACGACCCCGCCACTGCTGAATTCGTCGAGCCGCTCATTGTCCACGAGGTTCACGAACAGCTGGAAGGACCGAGTCTGAGGGCCACCTCTCGCGAAGGCGACGGTGCCGCGCGCATTGCTCGCGAGCGTGGGCTCATCCTCAAGCCCATGTGCTCGCCAGATCGAGTCCTTCACTTGCTCACCCGAGAATCCCCACTGAGCAACAAAGCTGTCCACGACCCGATAGATCCGGGCACCTGCGTAGAAGTCGTTGTCGAGAAGATGCCATGCGCGATCCACCGCCAAGGGCGACCAGTGGCGGCGCATCTTCACGGTGAACGTGCCTTCACTCGTGGTTACGTCGACCAGGAACGAATCGGGAGCCTCGACTTCAAGCATCTCGGGCGTCGGGTTATACAGTGCCGCGTTCTGACCACACGCGCCGACAACCACTGAGGACAGAATCGCCGCAGCGAGGTTCCTTCCCCGCGCTCGGGAACGAACCTCGGCGCGACCTACCACGGGAGCCAAGGATACTGCCTGAAGTTTGGCTCGCGCTTCTCCAAGTAGGCCTTATTGCCTTCCTGCCCCTGCTCAGTCATGTAGAATAGAAGCGTGGCGTTCCCCGCCAGTTCCTGTAGTCCTGCCTGTCCATCGACATCGGCGTTCATTGCACTCTTGATGAGTCGAATCGCCAGTGGACTCTTTTTTAGAATTTCCTGAGCCCAGTCCCATCCCTCGGCTTCGAGTTCCGCGATCGGCACGACTTTGTTGACCATTCCCATCTGGTAGGCTTCCTCTGCGGAGTACTGCTTACAGAGATACCAGATTTCACGTGCGCGCTTCTGTCCGACCTGTCTCGCCAAGTACGAGGAACCGAAGCCTCCATCGAACGACCCTACGATCGGGCCCGTCTGACCAAAGACGCCGTTGTCGGCGGCGATCGTGAGGTCACAAACCACATGGAGAACGTGGCCGCCGCCGATGGCGTATCCACCCACCAGCGCTATGACCGGCTTGGGCATCGATCGGATATAGCGCTGCAACTCAAGCACATTCAGGCGAGGGACACCGCTCTTACCGACGTACCCGGCTTCACCGCGCACCCGCTGGTCACCCCCGGAGCAGAACGCCCACTTTCCGTCCTTCGACGGTCCGTTTCCGGTTAGAAGCACCACGCCGATGTCTGGGTCCTCTCCGGCATCCCGGAAGGCCTCCTGCATCTCCAGAAGCGTGTCCGGCCGGAATGCGTTTCGCACCTCCGGTCGGTTAAAAGCGATACGGGCGACACCGTCACATTTGTGGTAGGTGATGTCCTCGTAACTTTTGATGTCTTTCCAGTCGGGCTTGCTCATGTCAGTCGCTTCAATGGTGGATCGTTCGGGGGTCGGCGCCGTTTACCCCAAGGCCGCGATAGCGCTCCGCCTGACCGCCGCCTTCGCCGCGGCGCGCCTCGCGTGATTTGTCGTGCGTTCCGTGACCACCCGCAGGAGCGTCGTTTCGCCTGCCCGAACGGCCTCGTCCAGGGCGCGTGGAAGGTCCTCGATTGTCACATCGGCTGCACCGATGCCGTGGGCTTCGGCAGCGTACCGCGGATGCACTCCGTGAGGAGTGGCGAAAAAGCGCGTGAAGTGCGGATCATGCTCGGCAATAGGCAGCATGTGGAAGATGCCACCTCCGTCGTTGTCGATCACAACGAAGACGACGGGTGCATCCTTTTCGCGACTCCAGAGCAGGCCATTCTGATCGTGGAAGAAGGCCACATCGCCGATCACACAGATCGAGACGCCGTCGCACTGGGACGCCGCCCCGAATGCACTGGACACTACGCCATCGATGCCACTCGCTCCGCGGTTTGCGAAGACGCGAGCTGAGCGCTCGGCGGGGTGTGCAAAGGTGTCGAGGTCCCGTATCGGCATGGAGCTCGAGACGAAAAGACCACCGTCGGTCGGTAGCGCCGCGAGCGCGGCGGTGAGGACATCTCCCTCGTGGGGTCCCGCTCCGACCGGCACTTCGCTCGTTCGGACTGCTCGGTCGACGGCGAGCCATAGCTCCGTCCATTCCTTTTCTGCCCGGGGTGCCCGATCCGCGAGACGCACCAGGGTATCTGACGGATCAGCTTGGAAGTAGTGAGTCGCAGTCGAGGCATGATCTTTCCAGCGGGGACCTTCATCGATCACTAGCTGCGGAACGTCATGGTGCTCGGCCATCCATCGCTGCAACGCAGCGGAAGTCGGAGACGTGCCAATACGCAGGATCACGGAGGGACGCAGCCGCGCCCGCGCAGTCTCGTCTCCGAGAACGATGTCGTAGCCCGCGACGATCACCGCTCCATTTGACGGACCGAAGCGAGCACCGGACAGCGCATCGGCGAGGACGGGACATCCCGTGGCCGCGCCCATGTGGCGGACCGCCGCCCCCACCCGGCCGGTATCCTCTGACGGGCCAGCGACAATCACGCCATGACCCGATCCGAGGAGGTCAACCATCTGGTCGATCTGTGTATCAGAAAGCTGGGTTCGTCCGCCCTGGATTCGGGTGAAAGGGGTGCGCGACTCCCGTCCGTGCAACGGGACCGGGTCGCCTTCGGAAGGGGTGTCGTCCAGGTCGATCGGTTCGAGAGGTTTGTCGAACGGGAAGTTAACCTGAACCGGGCCGGCCGACGGCCCGACCGAGTCCGCCACCGCGCGGGAGGCCACGCTCCTCAGGTGCCGAAGTGCCCTAGGGTCGTCTTCAGGGGGAGCCATCTCGAAAAAGGCCCGCACGTATCCGCCGAATATCCCGACCTGGTCAATGGCTTGGTTGGCGTCCGCCCCACGAAGTCGGTGCGGGCGATCTGCTGTAAGCACGAGTAGCGGCACACCCGCTTGCGAAGCTTCGACAACAGCCGGGAAGACATTCGCGACTGCGGTGCCGGAGGTGGTGATCACAGCCGCAGGCTGCCCGGAGGCCTTCCCGACCCCCAGAGCGAAGAACGCAGCTGAGCGCTCGTCCAGATGCACCCTGGTCCGCATCCGGTCGTCGGCGGCGCACGCCATGACCAGTGGCGTGGACCGTGAGCCGGGAGCGATGACGATTTCACACACACCGGCCCGAGCGAGTTCGTCGACGAAGCTACGCGCCCATAGCGTGTTTGTAACGGAGCCAGTCATTGCTCTCCGACCCGTCCGGGTTCGGCCTCCAACTCGGTCACCTCCAGCGTCGCACCGCATCCACGAAGAGCCTCCAGCATCGGCTCGAACTTAATCCCGGTTTCCTCCCACTCCAATGCGGGAACCGAGCCTTCGACAATGCCCGCACCGGCAAAGAGCCTCCAGCCGGAACCAGTCGACACACCGGTGCGCAGCGCTGGGGCAAACACACCGTTACCCTGAGCGTCGAACCAGCCGACCGGCCCAGCATACCATCCGCGTTCGAAAGGCTCCTCTTCCGCGAGAAAGGCCATCGCGGCGTCACGCGGAAGGCCGCACACGGCCGGGGTCGGGTGGAGGAGCCGCAACAAGTCCAGCACCCCGACACCAGAAGGAACGCTGGCCCGGATCTCTGTCTCCAGGTGCTGAATGCGGGCGAGCGTGAGCACGTGAGGCTGCGGATCCGTCCGAATCTGATGTGCCACTGTCTCCAGACGGGCGAGCATGTCGTCGAGGGCGATTCGCTGCTCCGCGCAATCCTTGTCACTCGTCAGCAGTGTGGCGGCCAGTTCGGCCTGCTCCCGCGGACTGTCGCCGCGCCGGATCGACCCGGCCACCGCAGTCGCGTGAAAGACCCCGTCCTTCAGTGTCGCCACGGTCTCCGGTGCTGCTCCGACAATCGCTGAACCAGGGATGGGTTCGAACAGAAAGACATGACTCCCCCGGTTCACTTCCCAGAGCTGTTCGACCACGTCGACTGGATCGATCAAGCCCTCGACGTCGACATCCATCGTCCGGGCGAGCACCGCCTTCGAGACCGCACCTCCGCGAATCGCTCCCAGCGAACTCGTGACCGCGGCCTCCCATGTCGGTCTGTCCGTCGCGGTCGCTTGGCCGGTGACATGTGCCTCCCGCGCGCCAAAATCGACCTGTGTGGCGAGCTCTGCCCTCAACTCCTCGGCCTTCCGCCGCAGGGGACCAAAGACATCGGATTCGTCCTCATCCGACACCACTTCCCTGGCACGCAGCCAGACATCGCCAGAGCCGTCGCCCTCCAGCTCGATGGCAGGAAGGTGAAAAAGCCAGGAAGGAAAATCGGACCACACACCCTTGGCCGCATGATCGGGTCGGAACGAGAAACCGCCGTAGAAGCGCATCCGTGGTGGCCGGGCGGCACCATCGGGAAGCATCTGTTCGTGCGCGATCCGTCGAGCCGCGGTCGCAACTTCATCGTAGCGATCGCCCACCGCGGGTGCGGTTCCCCTTACCTCGGCGACCACTCCTCGGTGCGCGACCCATCGATCACCACGGGCCCAGAAACCCCGAGCGTCCCCACCGGCGTGACGCAGGAAGGTGTCGGGGCGCAGATCAGGCGCTGAGATCGTAATCGTCGCAAGACGAGATCGGTCCGATCGGGGCAACGGAACTCCTCTGGCGGGATCAAGCAGTCGACCAATGCGGTCGACCGGCCCGCCAATATAGGGCGCCGCCTCCGTTGTAGAAGGCGCCTCTCGCCCGGCCACCTGTTTTCCACGCGAGCGGCCAAGACCCTTTTGGAGTGTGCCCTCCTCGATCACCGGCATTCCAGCGGACTCGACCGCCGGGAAATTAGCGACCAAGGGGCGCCTGCGTTCGACGATGATCGACTTCGTGCACGCTCGGCTCCTCTAGGACGTTCCCGCTACCCGTTGGAACGACCGCGTCCACCAAAAAGCGTTGCCCGACCGCCCGGTTACGGGCTCGCCGGCAGTTCCAGCACGCTGAAGCCCAATTCTGCATCGACCACCTGCTGGTCGTAGTCGATGAAAACATCCACAGGAAGCCCGGTCGCTGGATCGTAGGTCACCTCGATCAGGAAGGCCGCCACCTCGATCGCCTGCTCGATCAAGTCGAACAGACCGGTGACGGTCGGGAAGAGCTCTTCCAATTCGGGATCTACGGCGGTGCCACTCGAGACGTACGCCCTGCCCTCCACGACTCGGTCCTGTCCGGTGACCTTGACCGGCCCCCGGGCAACCTCGAGACAGAAGCAGACTCGCTCGAGACCGTATACGCACGACGTCATACCCTGCTCACTCCAGAGACTCCTGTTCCGCTCGAGATCCGACCGCATATCGCCCCCGGGAGCCGTCGTGTCACATGCGGCCAGGAACGTCAGGCCCGAAATTACACTCATTGCTCCGATCGATCGCTACATGGTGCCTCTCCTTCACTCAATCCGGTCCGCGCTTGGATGTCAGAATGACTGCCCTGCAGCTGGTAAGACGATCGACGGGCGGTATTGCTACATCGCTCTGGAAAAACGGCGCGAATCAAAGCTCATGTCGCTATCTTGCCACCGAACCAGGTGGCATCCGTAGACCGATTCTGGGAAAGGTGATGAGCAACGCCGAGGCTCCACGGCAGATCCACACTACCGCCCCATCGCTCTCGTGGCCCGCTCCCCACGTGGAGCGGCTGCAGGAGAACCTGTGGCGGGCCATCGGCCTCAGCAGCTGGACCGCGCGCCTGATCTTGGTGCTGGTGCTGCCCCTCCTCGGGGCACACGCGGTCGGACAGCCTTTCTACAGCCTCGGACTCGTCGAAGGCAGCTGGGAACTGGGGATGGGCATCGCCGCGATCGGATCGGTTCTGGTCGCTTTCGCTCTATGGCTGGCCATGCTGTGGCGCCCCGGACAGCTGCGCTTCTCTGATCGCGTCACTCCAGTCGTGCGAGGCACCATAAAGAATCGGGCATGGCGTGCAACATGCGTCGCGGTGGTCAGCGTTCTCAGTGCCTGTGGGACGGACACGGCCCCTCAGACGGCCGATGTCGAATTCGTTCCACCGCGAGACACGGATATTCTTCTCGCGGACATCGAGTGGTCGACAGAGGGTCCCCGGATCGGGACGCCAACGAACCTGACCCAGCGAGGCGACTACGACAATCAACCGCATTTCGTCCCGGACGGTTCAGGTCTCTGGTACACGGCCAATGACCCACAAAACGGGCAGTCCGACATCTGGCGATACGACTTCGCCTCAGGGATGGTCGCTCGGGTGACGGCCAGCGCTCCGGAGAGCGAGTACTCTGCGACACCCCTACCGGATGGGTCGGGCATCTCGACGATTCGGGTCGAAGCGGACTCGATGCAGCGTCTCTGGAGGTTCGATGAGGACGGCAGCAACGCCGAAGTTCTCATGCCGGAACTCGCCCCCGTCGGATACCACACGTGGGCTGACGAGAACACCCTCGTAATGTTCGTGCTAGGTCGCCCAGCCACCCTGCAACGTGGAGACGTGCGGACCGGCCAGGCAGAAGTGGTCGCCGAGAACATCGGTCGGTCGATCTGGACCATCCCTGGGACTCAGGACGTGAGCTTCATGCAGCAGGACGAAGACAGGGAGTTCGCCATCATGCGCCTTCCTTTCGGAGGTGGAGCACCTGAGTTGATCATCCAGGGCGTGCCCGGGGCTCAGTATCATGCGTGGGCCCCTGACGGGACGCTGTTCACTGCGAGTGGGCATCTGGTCTACGCACGGATCCCCGAAATTGGCTCGGTGTGGCAGACGGTGGGTGATTTCATGGATCTCCACCTGACCTTCTCACGGCTCGCCGTAAGTCCGGATGGGTCCCAGATTGCGCTGGTCGCCGAACTGGCGGTACTCGAGAACTTCCCGGGGAACTAAGTCACGTACCTCGGGCCATCCCCGATCGAAGCTCCCCGAGGCATTCATGAAGCGCTGTGCATTTGTTCTGCTGGGCCTGGTTCTCTCGTCCGGCCTCATTGACGAACTCTCTGGCCAGGACGCATCGGCCTCGGTCGCACGCCTGGTGCCCAGCGCGGACGCGGTCACTCTCGCAGTCGGTGAGCGGGTACCGTTCACGGTAACCGCAGTGGATGCCAACGGCGCCACCGTCGATGCGCCGTTACGAATTACCGGCCCGCGGAACGCCGTTTCAGTGCGGGATGGGTTCATCGAGGGCATGACCCAAGGAGAGTACGAGGTGGTGGCTACGCTGGTCGTCGCCGCCGGGTCAGGCATCGCTCCAGCTTCGGTGACCGTGCCGGTGCGTGTCGACTGGCCGGCGATCGCCGAAGTCACAATCGAGGCTCAGGAAGGAACCGTCTTTGTTGGAACGACGCTCGGGCACTCAGTGGCCGCGTACCATGCTGACGGCACGCATCGTCCAGACCCCAAGGTAGTGTGGTCGTCTTCGAATGTTTCCGTCGCGTCGGTAGACCCATTCGGGAATGCGACGGGCATGTCACCGGGTAACGCATCAATCGTCGCAGTGTTCGGGGGACGTGAAGCATCCGTCGACTATCTGGTCGAGGCACTGCCACACGTCACGCTATCGCTCGAGGGCGGGCCCACCGAAGCTAGGACCGGCGACGTCGTTCACTTCGACGCCGTCGTGCGGGATGCGTCCGGAGCTCGCCGTGACGATATCCCCGTGAGCTGGTCCCACAGCTACACCGCGACCGAGGGAATGCTGGGGGTTCCGGCCACAGGTCAGATCAATGACCGTGGTACGTATGTCGCCGATGTGCCCGGTATCCACACGGTCACGGCGAGTGCGGGGGGAATGTCTGCACGGCACTCCTTCCGGGCGAACCCCCGCGACGTGGTCCAGGAACTGGACATTGTCGGGCACGGCGCGGAGGACTGGTACCGGACGACAGACCTTTGGGCTTTCGAGGGGATGAACGGCCGGGACTACGTGATTACCGGCTCAAAGATCTCCGGCGGATTCGCCTTCTTCTACGACGTCACTAATCCGGCAGTCGTCACCAAAATCGACTCGATTCAGGTCGACGCTCGTACGGTCAACGATGTAAAGGCGTCGCCAGACGGACGGTATGCAGTCCTCTCGCGTGAGGGTGCGACCAACCGGCGCAACGGCCTCGTCATCGTCGACATGGCTGACCCGACGGCACCGACCGTCGCGTCCATCTTCGAAGACGGAATCACGGGTGGCGTGCACAACATGTTCGCCACGGACGACTATCTCTACGCCCTCTCTGATGGCGACAAGTACGTAATCATCGACATGAGTGACATCTACAATCCGAGATATGTGTCCGAGTACAACCACCCTGACAGCCGTGTGCATGACGTGTGGGTCAACGACGGGCTGGCTTACTCATCAGAATGGGGCACCGGCGTCGTCGTTGTGGACGTGGGGAACGGTCGGTGGGGCGGTTCACCAGAAAACCCCGTCTTTGTCACCAATTTCCCGACCCCGTCGGGCTCGACACACGCGTCCTTTCCGTACTTCTCCGAGTCGACCGGAAAGACGTACCTCTTCCTCGGCGATGAGATCATGAATCGGAGCGGACTCGCCTGGGCAGGATACCCGAGTTCGATGGGTTCCTATTCCAGCCGCTACGACGAGGAGACCGGTACCGGCGGGATCCCGCTGGTGACCCGCGGCTATATCCAGATCGTGGACTTCACCGACCCGGAGAACCCGGAGATGGTGGCTCGATACGAGGTCCCCGAGTTCGGTACGCATAACATGTGGGTCGAGGACGACAAGCTCTATCAAGCCTACTACGAGGGAGGCGTCCGGATTGTCGACGTGAGCGGAGAACTCATGGGCAATCTGTATACGCAGGGCCGCGAGATCGCGGTATTCAAATCTGCGTCACCTACTGGATACACGCCGAATGCGACGATGGTCTGGGGAGCGCAGCCGTTCAAGGGACACGTCTTCTTCAGCGACACCAACTCCGGGGTGTGGTCGGTGAAGCTTCAGCCGAAGGGCCGTCCGATCTCGTAGCGATACCTGAGTCAACGGAACGCGTTGTGCTCCGGTTCAGTCCATGCGTTCCAGACGACCATGCGGGCCAGGCGCAGCACACTCGTGGTTTCAAAAATCATGACTTCCCTTCTTCCGATAGGCTGCCCGCGAGTCCAGCTGTTGAGTCCAGAATCTCCGATGCTTCTCGATCCAGTCCTTGGCTTCGACCATCGTCGTCAGGTCAAACGAACATCTGTGCACACGGCCACCCCGCTCTCGTTAAATCAAACCAGCCCCTTCCATCACCTTCAGGTGTTTCTGGACAGCCATGCGACGGACCCTCAGTTGTCCAACCACGTCTCCCATGCCGCTTCTACCAGGCCGACGGAGAGGTTCTTTCCGCACCGGACGAGTGGCTGCCGGAGGATGAGCGGCTCCTCACAGGCGATCTCGAGCCACTTTTCGTCGCCGTAATAGGCAGTCTGCAGCCCGAGCGTGTGGAACCTCTTCGCATCGCGATCGATCAGGGCCTCTTCACCGAACTTCTGGAAGAAGCGCCCAAGCTCTCCCCTTGAAGGCGTGCGCTGCTTGAAGTCCATGAAATGGATCTTGATGCGACGCTCCTTGAAGAAGCGCTCAGCCTTGCGAACGTCGGCGTTGTTCTTCACGCCGAAAATCTGGACGTCCATACGGTCGAATCGAGGGAGATGTCAGGAGGACATCGGAACGATCACGTGCTTCCCGGCTCCCGGCTACTCCGAGCGAAGCCAAGACACCGGATCCACGACCGCCGCCCTCCAAGCGACGCAACCAAGCAGCAGCGCAACACCGCATCGGATCCGTCGGCTCGGTCCCGATGCACCGCCAGACACTCTGGGCCGTATCGTTCCCGGAACGACTCCGGCACCCGGCCGAGAAGGAACCGAAGCCCGCGGTCCGTCACGACGGCTCTCCGAGCAGGAGCTTCTTGTCCCGCGCAGAGCGCACGAGGTGAGCGAGCCGGATCTGAAACGTCAGAGGGGTCATGGCAGCCGCCGGATCTTCCGTCGTTGAGCCATCTCTTGGCGACGCTCTGCCGCCACTCTCCGCACCGGCTACATAAGTGACTTATGTAGTCGGTACATGCCTAGCGTTGCCCAAGCCCGCCGGTTGCGCTAGCCCTGTCCGATGGATCTGCAGCTAGGACTCTTCCCGGACGAGACGACCTCGGCACCGTCTTCGTCAGTCGGACCCGCCGACGTGCCTGGACATGTCACTGCGACGGCCGCCCGGATACCGAAAGCGCTCCGAATGGGGACGTCGTCATGGAGCTTTCCGGGCTGGGCCGGCATCGTGTATGACAAGAAGGCATCTCGGTCCTCGCTGGCCAGCGAAGGCCTTTGCGCCTACGCCCGTCACCCGCTGCTGCGCACAGTCGGCCTGGATCGAACCTATTACCAATCGATCGACGCGGAGACGTATCGAAGTCTCGCGGATGCGGTCCCGAAGGACTTCCGCTTCCTAGTGAAGGCCGACCGCCTTCTCACGGCTCCGCAAGATCCCATTGCACATGGAGGGCGAAAGGAGAATGAGCTCTTCCTTAACGCTCCATACGCGGTCAACGAAGTCATCGGGCCTATGGTAGAGGGCCTCGGTCCCAAGGCCGGACCGCTGCTGTTCCAGTTCTCGCCGATTCCCCCGAGCCTCGTGGGTGGACACGATACGTTCCTCGATCGCCTGCGCCGATTTCTGGAGGCATTGCCTGAGGGACCCCTGTACGCTGTGGAACTCAGGACCCCTTCCTTTCTTACCGTAGCCTACACAGACGCCCTCGAGGCGACCGGGACAGCACACTGTTACAACGTCCACCCGTCCATGTCCTCACTCGCGACACAGCTGACCCTCGTGTCACCTTTCTACCAGCCGGCTCTCGTCGTCCGCTGGATGCTTCATGCAGGGTTGCGCTACCAGGCCGCGAAGGACCGTTATCAGCCCTTCGACCGACTCGTCGACGAAGATCAGCCATCCCGCGAGCGCATCGCAGTGGCAGTTCTGGACGCGCTTGTGGCCGAGCGGCCGGCCTTCGTCATCGCCAACAACAAAGCGGAGGGTTCTGCCCCGCTGTCAGTCTTCCGGTTAGCTGAGCGGATCGCCAACTGGAAACCGGACCGGACCCCACAAGATCCCACTCAACAGGATGGCCCCAGTGCTGCATAACCCCCGCTTCTGGCTTCGACTCGCAGGCGGCTGGCTAATCTTCGCCGGCCTTGCCCACCTCTCGGCGCATACGTGGGCATTCGTGTTCGAGAACGGAATGGTCGGACTCCGAGAGTTCGCCATGAACGCTATGCAACAGGCGTACTCGACCGATCCACTTCGACCGAGCCTGTGGCGTCAATTCAGGGTTTTCAGCGTGTCGTTCAGCCTGCTGCTTCTCTTCGCAGGGTCGGTAAACCTTTTGCTAGCCACGCGCCGCACGTCACACTCGACCCAGCGAGACTACGCCCTGTTCGCAACCATCTTCTGGACGGCCGCGTTCGTGCCATTCGCCCTGATCGACCCGGTCATTCAGGCGATCGCCGTCACCATGGTCGGGGTTCCTCTCCATGCGATCGCGTGGCTCACAGCGATGCAGGCGCATATCGAAGCGGAGGCTTCTGACTAGAGCCCAGACGCCCGCAGGTCGGTCACCCATGCGCGAGCGAACGCGCCCAGGTTGGTCTCACCGCTACCGTAATTTCTGAGCAGAACTACGCCGACCCTGGTTTCCGCATCGACAGCCATGTAGGCGGTGTAACCGGCAACCGAACCGCCATGGCTCATGATCTGGGTACCGTCCCCGTCAACAATGACTGAGAGCCCCAGACCGTAGCCGCTTTCGCGACTCTCGGGCGTCTGGATCCGAATCATCTCAGCTCGACTCTCGGCTGAGAGCACATCGAGGCCGGGCACGCCCGAGACTGCGCCCAGGAAACGGCCCAGGTCGGCCACGGTCGAGTACACGCCACCGTTCGGAACCTTGTACCCTCTCCCTGCGTGCTCTCGGGCCGGATACTCGCCTGAAACAACTCCGTCCTGGACGACGTACCCGGCAGCTAGGCGCGGCTCCAGTTCAGCCCCAACCACGACGAATGCGGATCCGGTCATCCCTAGTGGGACAAATACCTCATCGCGTACGAGGTCCATGTAGGGGCGGCCGGCGGCTCGCGAAAGCGCGAGGCCCAGTATCCCGAATCCGATATTCGAGTACTGGTAACGCCCCCCGGGAATTGAGTCGAAGGCGGTCCTTGGAATCGACTTGAGAATGCGATCCTCCCACATCTCGATCGGTCCGACAAAGGACTCTCGCCAGTTGGGCTCTCTGGCGAGTCCTCCCGTATGGCTGGCGAGATGGCGATACGTAACGGATTTGGCTCCGGGTCGCGCTTCGAGAAGTCCATCGATCTCGGGCAGGTGCAAGCGTACCGGATCATCCAGATCCAGCAGGCCTTGGTCGACCAGTCGCATCATGAGTAACGCGGTCACTGATTTCGAGATCGAGCCGGTCCTCGATACGGAGGAAGTGGACATCGGGACGTTGTGGTCCCGGTCAGCCCATCCCCACGCGCCTGCCCAGACCAGATCCCCGTCGACCACGACACCAGCCACGACCCCTCCGACAGCGTCGGTCTGCACATCCGCTGCGAGGCGTGCAGCGTACTGCTCGACCGTCGCCTCCCAGCTGACCTGGGCCAAAGCCAGAGCGGGCCCCGTGAGAAGCAGGATGAGGGAGAGGACACCCGCGCGCCCGGCTCGGGCCATCATGCGACCATCGCGCGCTTCTCTTGGAACGCCTCCACGGCCTCAAGCACCCGAGTCACGTCCGAATCGTCGTTGTAGGGTCCGAACGAGAAACGAAGCACACCGCTGCGAAGTGAGAACACGATGCCTTCCGAGACGAGGTGCTGATGGAGGGCGTTCACCTCCGGATCATCCGCCGTGTAGTGACGCCCGCCGCCGATCCGACCCACCGAGACGATATGGGCAAGGTGGGGTCCGGGCTCACCACCTACGACCGGAAGCCCGAGGCCCAGAAGGCCTGTCGCAAGCCGAGCCGCAAGACCGTGCGTGTGCGCTTGAATGTTATCCACGCCGAGTCCAGAAAGAAGTTCGAGCGAAGCTCGCGTGGCTGACATCCCCAGATAGTTGTAGTTCCCGATGTCGAAACGGCGAGCTCCTGCCGCGTACTCGAGCGGCCCGGCCGTATACGCCGTCTCATGTCCATCGAGATGGATGCCGTACCGAGCGACGTGAATGGGAACCAGCGTTTCCGCGACTTCTCGCCGCACATAGAGAAAGCCAAAGCCATACACGGATAGCAGGCACTTCTGGGTGGCCACGGCCACGGCGTCGATGCCGAGCGAATGAACATCGGTCGCCACGGACCCGATCGACTGGGCTCCATCGGCCAACGTAAGCGCACCCACAGCCTTTGCTGCACGTACGATCGGCGCGACGTCAGTCACGAAACCGGGAGCGAATGAGATGGTCGGAAAGGTGACCACACGAGTTCGTTCGTCGATGGCCTCAGCCATCGCCTCGACCGGCATATGGCCGTCCTCCGGGGGGATAGCCTTGACCTGGATGCCAAACCGCTGCTCGAGGTTGTACCAGAGGTAGATGTTGTTGGGATGCTCGAGCTCAGGGCACACCACGACGTTATCCCCTTCAGTCCAGTTCAGACTCGCCGCGAAGAGATTCAGCCCCTCCGACACGTTCTTCGTGATGGCGATCTCGTCGGCCTCTGCCCCGATCATCGCCGCGAATACGGCTCGGGTCTCGTCGACCTGTTCACGTAGCAGATCCTTGTCCGTGGTGCCTGCGATGCAGTCGTCCATGTAGGACGCTACGACATCTCGCACGGTAGTGGACACGAGCCCCTTGGCCGCGATGTTGAGATAGACCTGCTCTTGTGCGCCGGGAAAAAGCGCCCGGAAGTCCGGGTTCATATCGTTCCTCGTTTGGATTCGGAATACGCGACGAGGGCCGTTCCGACCAGGTCGCCCATCACGTTGATGGTCGTGTTGCCCATGTCGACGAGGCGGTAAATGCCGCCGACAATGGCCGCCACTTCAATGGGAAGATTAAATGCCTGAACGTAGATGAGCGCGATCACGAAGCCCCCACCGGGGATCCCGCCGGAGCCCTCCGACAGTAGAAGCCCGATCAGAATGATGGACAGGAACGACGCAGGCGCGAACTCCACGCCTGCCGCCTGTGCAGTGAACATGAGTACCGCGCCGAGCATGACGGATGTCCCGTCCTTGTTGAGCTGCGCACCCAGAGGGAGGGTGAATGAGTAAAGGGCCTGTGGCAGACTGATTCGACCGGCCGTCTCCAGGGTAACCGTGAGCGAGGCCAGACTCGAGGTAGTCGCCGCAGTCGTGGCCCAGAGCGGGACAGTGTCTTTCAGAAACTTCGCCGGGCGGCGGTCCGTGAGGAGACGGAGAAGCGTCATGTACCCGAGGAAAACAATGAACTGCCCGACGTAGACTCCCCCGAGGAAGCGAGCCATCGGCCCAAGCAGCGCCGCACCGTAGCGGCCAACCGTCACCGCCATCAACGCGCCGATCCCGAGTGGAGCCGTCCAGAGGATCAGGTCAACAAGACGCCGAAGCAGGGCGGCCAGATCTCCATACGCGGTAGTGAGACGGTCGCGGGGTTCACCCTTGAGCAGCAGCGTCGCGATTCCGAGAAATACCGCGATGACGACGATCTGGACGACGTTGCCGTCCACAAAGGCCTGAAGCGCGTTGCTGGGCACCATTCCGAGGAGCACTTCGGCGATGGACGGAACCGAGCCGACCGCGCCATCCACCTGTTCGGTCAACTGCATCCCAACACCAGGACGCAGGATCGCCATGGCTGCTATACCCAGCGACAGCCCAATCACATCGGTCACGACGTAATAGCTCATGATCTTGCTCGCGACGCGACCGAATGTACGCACATCGGTCAGCGCCGTGAGGCCTGCGAGCAGATTGAAAAACACCAGCGGGATCGCAGCCAGCACGAGAAGTCGAATGAAGAGGTCGCCGATCGGCTGGATGACCTCGATGCGCTCGCCGACGACCACGCCGAGTAGCGAGCCCACGACCATTCCGATCAGGATGCGAGTCCCCAGGCCAATCGCGGCCCGGGGTGAAGAGGGTTTAGCGTCTGTCGTCATGTCGCGGAACTTGCACTAGTCCTTCGGGGCGGCAAGAGTGCGACATGAAGAAACTGCTGACAGTCTTGGCAACCGCAGTCATCGCCGCATCTTGCGGTGCCGGCGGGGGAGACACTCAGGCCGCTGCCGACACACTGTCGCGGGGCCAGAAGGACAGCATCATCGCCGACCTCCTGATTCCCGAGGCCTTGGGTGTAGGTGCGGCCAACGCCCCTACCGAGTCGCGCGACACCATTCGATGAAATGGAGTCTTCGACGCCGTTCAGGTCATTGTGCATTGAACGCCCTGTAACGCGAGCGTTACGGATCTCCGATTCAACTTTTGTCGATGTGACTCTATAGATGCGTCTCCAGCGTAAGGATTTTGTGGGCTTCGTCCTCGTCATGGGGACGATGGTTACGGTCTTCGCGCATACCGACGATGCGCATCAGGAGTCACATCTTCCGCTGATCGTCGATGCGGGAGGCGCCACGACGATGACCAAAGCCGTCGAGACGGTGGCGCTGGTCGGGTTCGATGTCCTGCCGATGACCGGCGACGGCCTTCTGCGTGATCAGGTCGTGATCATCCAGGGCGGGTTGATCCAGCGCATCGGTCGAGTCGGCGTCATCGAGATTCCGGAGAACGCCAGGACGATCGAGCGCTCAGGTTCGGGGGTACTTGTGCCAGGGATGACCGATGCGCACGTGCATATTCCGGACGCTCGCGAGGACTTCCTCCCGCTATTCCTGGCCAACGGGGTCACAACAGTCTTCAACCTCAAGGGCGACCCTCGACACGTCGCCCTCAAATATCGGGCCCAGGCGCGTGACTTCGTTGGGCCGAGAATTTTCACGTCGGGGCCCTTCCTGAACGACGGCAACGTCCGGACGTCAAAAGAGGCTCGCGCGATGGTCGCGCAGCACGTCGAGGCAGGATACGACTTCCTGAAGATCCATGGCCAACTCTCGGAATCCGCTTATGCAGCACTAACGATTGCGGCCCGGGAGGCAGAGATTCCCGTAATCGGACACGCCCCCAGAAACCTTCCGTTCTCCGCAGTTCTGGAGCACCGACAGGCAGGAATCGTACACGCTGAAGAGCTTATCTACACGGGTCTTCAGACGCTGAACCCACGGCAAGCCGCACGAGTCGCCGAGGAAATGGCGAGAGTCGGAACTTGGCTCACCCCGACGATGAGCACGTTTGAGAGCATCACGGAGCAGTGGGCATCCCCGGGCGGGCTCGACGCCCGACTGGCCCGACCGAGTGCAGAATGGCTTCCGGAACAGCTTCGGCGGGATTGGGCCGCCTCTGACCTCTACGTGGGGCCACCGGTAAGAGAGCGTGCCGAAATTGAGGCGAGGAATGCCTTCCACGAGCCACTCGTGGGGGCGATGCACTCTGCAGGCGTACCCATACTTACCGGAACAGACACGCCGCTTCCCGGGCTGGTTCCGGGATTTTCGATCCACGACGAACTGAGTGAACTCATCGGGGCCGGGCTGTCGCCTGAAGCGGCCCTCGTAGCCGCCACGCGCAACGCCGGTCTGTTCATCAGCGAACACACCAGCGGAGAGGCTCCGGTCTTCGGCGTGCTCAAACCCGGAGCAGCGGCAGACCTCATCTGGGTCCAGGAAGACCCAAGGGACAACCTGAACACGATGCGAGAGCCCATGGGTGTGATGGTGCGTGGCGCCTGGTACGATCGGGCTGCGCTTCGCGCCACGCTTGTCAGCGTCTCTGCCCCGCTCATCGCGGACCGCTAGCGGCCTACTCGGCGGGCAGGTCTCCGGAGCCGACTCCCCCTAGCCGACGGCTCAGTCCCTGATGAAAGAAGTCGCTCTGGAACATCCTGCCGCCATTAAATCAACTGCAACCGCGCGTTCATCGTTCCCAGAAGATCACGAAGCTGATGCACGTCGCTCTCAAGCCCCTGACTTTGATCCCATGCGTTCATCTCGAGCAGGTCCCCGACACGCTTCGGAATCAGACGAGAGACCAGAACGCCTTCCTAGGTCACGGTCTTACGACGAGCGTGGTCCTCGGGACGATCATTTTCCAGTCCATGCCGCGACTCCCTTGGGGCTCGGACCTACGGCAGCGCACCGTCGACAACGGCACAATACGGGCTCCGACGCGTACAGTTTTTAGGAGTGGCGTCCGCCGATCGCGTCGCTATAATAGTGTTAATGTTCGATTTTACTCTGGATCGATTGATTATGCGCCGTCTCTTTGTTGTCGCCGTAATCGGAATTCTCAGTGCCGGGTGCGCGGACGTGGAAGCGTCTGCCGACGCTGGTGAAGCCGTCGTTGCCGACGCGAGCCTCCCGACCGTTCTTGTCTACAAGGCCGCGACCTGCGGGTGCTGCAAGGGCTGGGTCGCCCACATGGAGGCCTCGGGCTTCGTAGTGGACGCCCGAGACGTGAATGCGACCGAGCTCATGATGGCGAAGCAGGATGGCGGTGTCCCCACGGGCATGTCTTCCTGCCACACGGCCATCATCGACGGCTATGTGGTCGAGGGTCACGTCCCGGCCGAGCAGGTTAAGCTGCTGCTGGCCGCTCGGCCCGACGTCGCAGGCATCGCGGCACCAGGTATGCCGACGGGGTCTCCAGGGATGGAAGGGGCCAACGCTCGTCCCTATCAAGTGATGTCGTTTACTCATGACGGTCAGGCTGAGGTCTTCGCCGAAGTCGATCCTCGCTGATTCGGCCCGCCGGCTAATGCTTGGTGGGAGGGGTACGAGGTATATCTCGAGCCTGAGGCCTCGGAGGCGCTGGCGATTCTGAGGGAACGTACGGCCGACCTGCTCGTATCGAATCTTCCTTCGACAGGAGAGACGGACGATGTGCTCGCTCCGCTCATCCAGGAGTTTCCGGACCTCGGCGTCATCGTAGCCCGAGACCTAGCTGACGAGCCTGCACCCTTGGGGGGGGCCGTGGAGGGTCTCATGGTCTTGCTTGGTCCTTCAACCGACCCTTTCGTCTCGGCGACATCGTCGCGGCGTCGCACTAACTGACCGCTTATTACCTCAGTCGTCCGGCAGGGTTCTCTCGGCAGGGTCGTGGCGATCTTCGAATTGCCGGTCACGGACCCATCCCAGAAACAGCATCAGGAAGACGAGCACCAACTCTGCCACTCCGAGGCCTGCTGTGACCTCGTGTACCATCCTCATCATCACCCCTCCGCTGTTCCATCTCGTGACTGTCGATATTTCTTTGACCAGTCCGACCCGCTTCTGTTTGGAGCCCTAGGTTCAAGACCCTCGATGATGTGCGATTTCCGGTCGAGCATTCGTCCTGTACTCATGAGGGGTGAGATTTATCTATTTCCTGTGAACCGTTACGGAGTGATGAAGTGAATCGACGGCACGCCGCCCTTATGCGATTCGCAATGTCCGCGATCGTCGCCCTCGCTGCCGCGCAGGCGACCGATGTCGATGCGCAGGTGCGCCGTGGCCGTGCGCCCGAGCCGGAGGCTCCCCCGTGGGCACCGACCGCGATCGGGATTCGTGCGGGATACGACCAGACCGCCCGTGGTGAGATATTCGGCGGCGGGCTACGCGTGCCGATCCTGCGGAACGGATTGTTCGAATTCGCACCCAGCGCCGACATCATCTTCATGAGCGGACCAAATGAGTACATGTACAGCCTCGATGTCGCGTACGTCCCCGGTGGTGTGGGCGGCGGACTCGTGATCCAGGGCGGCGTCGGGTGGCGAGACTCCACCATCGGGGCCGGTGGTGGCGAAACCTATTTCGGATACAACTTCGGGATCGGAGGGAAAACCAATTTGGGCCCAGTGCAACTCGAGGCGATGATCCGATGGGCTTTCCTCAATGGGACCAACTACGATCCGAATGTCGTGACATTAGGCGGAAACTACGTGCTCTTTCGGACCCAGCGGCCCGGCCGATAACAGGGGCGTCGTAGGAGTCCACAACGTGGGCCACGATGTCGATCTTGGATCTGCCGGCCCGGGATCTCTCCTACAGATCGATATGACCGACGGAACACTTTGCACTCGCGTCACGCTCGCCAGCCAGCCCTCTGGCCGCCCAGGTTTCCCGATACCAGCAGCTCGACATTTCACCGGTTCGCCCGTAATACAACGCCGAAGTCCTGACCCTGACCAACGAACTGCTCCTGGACTGGGGCGAGGCTTGGGCAACTAACCGTGTCGACGAACTCGCCGAGCTGTGCTGGGAAGAGGCCGTGAGGCACTTCGTTCATACTTCCCGGGGGCTCTCCAACACCGAGCACATCGAGGCCTTCGTAAAACACATGCTTGGGATTCAGGCGGGCGAAGGTGCAGGCTCGCGGAAGAGCGGACCCATGATGACGGCATATCTACTTCGGGGTCGCACTTGAAAAATCAGAGGGCAGTTATTTCTGCCGGGCTGACCAAGATGGATCCGCTTCTTTCGGCTGTTTCGTAAGCACCACGTAATCCGCGAGCGGCCCATGGTCTTCCGCTGACCAGGCGTCGATGTCGTCGACTTTTGTCATGACCACCGAAGTCACTCGAGTCCCGGGGCGGTAGTCCGCGATCCGCTCCATGATCCCGGTACCGCGCTCGACGTGGAATGAACCAGCGAAGTGCACCACGAAGCCACCAATGTGGCGGACCAACGCCTCGGTGATGGCGTGTCCCATCGCCGCATCCCAAAGCGCCTGAGAGTAGATGATGTTGCTGCTCATCGACTCGTCGCTACCCGCCATTGCCTCAGCCATTAGCGCGTCCCATTGCGCACGGTACTTGTCGGACGGCCCGGGGTACGGCAGCGGAGGCAGAAACGATCGCGCAGTCTCAGACAAGTCCGAAAGTGACTCCGGGCCAGAACCGCTGACCCGATTCACATACCGTCGAGGGGCGTTCGAGGCGATGACGGGCGCATCATGCTCCCGTGCGGCCTCAACCGCAGGCCGATACCGGGTCTCGTAGTCGTCCCAGGGCCGAGAACTCCGAAGGAAGTGGCTCTCGGAAATGAGGCCCTGCAGGTACTCGTCGACGACATACTGAACGTCCCGCTCGAACATCTCAAGCGAGAGCAAGACCGGGCGGCCAGCGCCTTGCGGCGACCCAATTTTTTTGAGCGCCAAGTCGACCAACGCAGTCTGGAACGCGTGCCCGATCATGTCGTCGTGCTCTTCGCCAACCAGCAGCACGTCGCCACTGAGCGAAGCGCTGACAATTGCCTGTAACGACGACGGATTTCCGTTTCGGTCAAAGACTCTATAGTCCTCGCCATCGACGATCTCCGGCTGTGCAGGCTCGGACTCTTCGCTCTCGATCTGTGCCTCGACAGAGGCCACAGAAGAGCCCACAAGCAGTGCTACAAGAATGGACGGACGGCCACGGCGAAAGTTCATGGGGGGTGTGTGGTTGTGAGCCGCCCGTGGGCGAACCGGCGGAGAAGGCAGCGAACGGCGAAAGTAACTGGCCCTGAGTGTGCGGTCGACCGGCTCGTCCCATAGCTTCGCCACACTATCCGGGACCTCTCCTCAAGGATTGTTAGTGTGAACTGGCTCTTTGTTCTCCTCGGCATGCTCGGCGCCGTCGCACTGTACGATCTCACGCAAAAACCACACGCCATCCTTCGGAATTTCCCCATCATCGGGCACCTCCGGTACATCCTGGAAACAATCGGGCCGGAACTCAGGCAGTACATCGTCACATCGAACAATGAAGAACGGCCCTTCACTCGGGACCAGCGAACATGGGTCTATGCGTCGGCGAAGAAGAAGAACAACTACGCCGGCTTCGGGACCGACAACGATCAGGAGCGAACACCCAACTACCTGATCATCAAGCACGATACGCTTGGCAAGCCAGATGACGGCCACCACAACGAGGGCTATCCCCTGCCTAGCGCAAAGATTCTCGGCGGTCCTCGGGGCCGCCGGCACGCCTTTCGCCCTGCATCGGTCGTGAATGTCAGCGCGATGAGTTTCGGGTCCCTTTCATCTGCCGCGGTGGAGGCACTCAACCGCGGGTCAGCGATCGCGGGATGCCTGCACAACACGGGTGAGGGCGGGATCTCGCCCCATCACCTGCACGGGGGCGACCTTATTTGGCAACTCGGGACCGGCTACTTCGGCGCGCGAGCACCGGACGGCAACTTCGATCGAGAAGAGTGCCTTCGTAAGGTTGAAGAGCACCCAGTCCGCGCGATCGAGATCAAGCTTAGCCAAGGTGCCAAGCCAGGTCTCGGAGGCGTCCTGCCCGGGGCGAAAGTCACTGCGGAAATTTCAAAAATTCGCGGAGTCCCGATTGGGCAAACCGTGATTAGCCCTTCAGGTCACCGAGCCTTCTCGAACGCCGATGAACTCCTAGACTTCGTCGAGGACCTCGCGGATGCCACCGGACTGCCCGTCGGAATCAAGTCTGCTGTCGGGCTACTCGGGTTCTGGTCGGAACTCGCCGACCGGATGGCTGCCGATGACCGGGGCGTCGACTACATCGCCATCGATGGCGGAGAGGGTGGCACGGGAGCGGCCCCCTTCGCATTCACCGATCATGTGGCCCTGCCGTATAAGGTCGGCTTCAGTAGGGTCTACAGGATCTTCGCGGAGCGAGGCGTCCACCAAAACGTCACCTGGATTGGCGCGGGCAAGCTCGGCTTCCCCGAATCCGCTCTCCTGTCCTTCTGCCTCGGGGCCGACATGGTCGCTGTCGCGCGCGAGGCGATGCTCGCCATCGGGTGCATTCAGGCCCAACGCTGTCACACAGGTCACTGCCCCACCGGGGTGGCGACGCAGACACCGTGGCTCGTGCGTGGCCTTGATCCGACCGACAAGAGCGCTCGACTGGCGAACTACGTCGTGACGCTGCGGAAGGAGCTGACCCGACTGAGTCACGCCTGTGGTGCCACGCACCCTGGTCTCCTCACCGCGAAGCACATGGAGATCCTCGATGATCAATTCGGCAGCCGGCCGCTCGCCGACGTCTTTGGATACGAGCCCGGCTGGGAGCTTCCGGCCGATGAGGACGTTAGAGCGATTCAGGACCACATGGCGCACGAGGTCAGGTGATCGGCCGTCACACCCGCGCCTTGCCGGACCCCGCCGTCCGTCCCGAGATTGGCGACCCCAATCTCTCCGGGCCGAGCGCCCGATCTGAAGGGAGTTCACCATGTCGGTTCTGAATCAACTTGCCACCGCACTCAGCGACGGCTCGGTACGTGTCATCGACCTGACTCTGCCTCTCAGCCCCGAGACCCCAGTCATTGGGTTACCGGACATGTTCGGCCAGTCGCCCGGGCTGAGCGTTGAACTCATCAGCCGCTATGACGACGCCGGCCCCGCTTGGTACTGGAACACGCTCACCCTCGGCGAGCACACTGGTACGCACTTCGATGCACCCATCCACTGGGTGACCGGAAAGGACTACGCTAACAACACCACCGAGACAATCCCCGCTCGCCAGCTGGTGGCTCCCGCATGCGTCCTCGACTGCTCAGCCGACTCGGCCACTGACCCAGACTTCATTCTCACGTCAGCCTGGATCCAGGCCTGGGAGGCCGACCACGGTCGCATTCCCGCAGGCTCGTGGGTCCTAATGAGGACCGACTGGAGCAAGAGAACGGGTGATGATGTGCTGAACATCGATGAGAACGGGCCACACTCACCCGGATTCCAGGCGGACGCCTCTCGCTTCTTGGCAGAAGAGCGTGACGTGCTGGGCGTAGGTGTCGAGACGATCGGGACGGACGCCGGTCAGGCAGGCGGATTCGACCCACCGTTCCCGAACCACACGATCATGCACGGCGCGGGCAAGCTCGGACTCGCCAGCCTTTGTAATCTGGATCAACTGCCAGCGACAGGCTCGATTCTCTTTGCCGCTCCGCTGAAGATCGTGGACGGAAGCGGGAGCCCACTCCGGGTGCTGGCGCTGGTCTGAGTCGAGCCTAGTCGATGAAAATCGTCTCCTCGGCCGATACGAAGAGCACATCACGAAGCTCGGGGAAGCGAAGGAATTGCTCCGGCCCACGCTGCTTGAGCCGGACATCGGTGAAACCGACCATTACGAGGTCGGCGGTGGAAGACCGAGCTTCTACTAGGCGCTCGAAGTCGATCTGATCGTCCGTGGGAATCACCAGGATGTTCTTGTCGCTGATGAGCAACCGACCTTCAGAAATCATCTGGTGGATCTCGTCCGCTCGCTCTTTCACTTCATTGCGCGGATAGGCCGCGAAGATCTTCACCTCAGCGCCCGCCCAGTCCCGGTGCCCGAGCAGGATATACGAGAGCAGAATCATGAGGTTGGCATTCCGGGCATCGTGCCAGGTCAGCCATACATGGATGCTCTTCCGCGTTCCAAAGAAATTATCTCCGTGGCGTAGCACAAGGCGGTTCATTCGCGGCACGCCGGCCATCACCATGCCTGCGACGACTTCTTCGTGAACCTCGACTCCGTCGTGGCGGCTGAACTCCAGAAGAAGCGTGTTGTTCGCCATCCCGGACACGCCTGGCATCTGAAGGCTCTGAGCGAGCGCTGACGTCATCGACGGACTGATCATGGCGTCCATGTAGATCGCGCCTTTGCGCTGACTCATCGCGTTGATCAGGCGTTCCCGAACCGCCCTCCCTTCCTCGAAATTCTCCTCGACCAGGCGCCCTTTGATGTGATGGAAGTAGGTACCGAAGCCATACCGGTTGCACAGCCACTCAAGCAATTGCACAGGGGCCGTGCGATCGAACGTCCTCGGCGTGATCATGATCACGCTCGGGCGCCAGTCGTCCGGCGGCATCTTCTGCAGTCGAATCTGGAGGTACCGGGTCGCCTGGGTCATGACGCCCTGGAATATCTGGGCGAGATCGTCCGCGCCATCGCGGCTGCGGCGGATCACGGTATACAGAGCGCCCATGAGCGTGATCGCCCCAACAGCGAAGAGCAGATCCATCTGCAACATCAAGACCAAGCACATCACTGCGCCGAGTAGGCTCAGATACCACTTGGATCGAAAGCTCGGCCGATACGACGGTCGGGCAGCGAAGTGCTCGAGGAACGAAATCGCACATAGCGCGCCGTACGTGACCATGAAGAACATGGACACGACTCTGGCCACCAGATTGACGCTGCCAAGCATGACAAAGACGATCGCGATCGCCGAAGTGACCAGTGTCGCGTTGCGCGGCTCATTCGCCGCACCCACACCAGCCGAAACGAAATCGTTGAGGCGAGGACGGGGCACGACGCGGTCGGACCCGAGAGCTTGCAGCGTCCGGGGAGCCACCAAGATGGACCCGATCGCCGAAGAGATCGTGGCACACGCCAAGCCAATCGGAATGATCGGTCCCCAGATCGCGATCCGGCTCATAATGAGATAGTCGCTCGCCAGCGCGTCCGCGTTCGCGGACGCAGAGAGCTTCACCACGACCAGGACGTAGATGACCATCCCAACCATCGTCGCCGACATGATTCCCAACGGGAGCGAGCGCCGAGGCTCAGCAAGGTCACCCGACAGGCCTACGCCCGCAGTCATTCCTGTGAATGCCGGGAAGACGATCGCGAACACGACCATGAACGAGTCCGCGTTCTCAAGATCCGAGAAGAGGCTCATTGTTTCTGGTCGCACCGCTTCCGGGCCCGACCCGAGAAAGAACATCACGAGCGACACGGCCAGAACACCCGCCACCACCCAAAGCGCCTTCACTCCGAGGTCTGCACCCTTTCGCAGGACAACGGCAACGAGCACCAACAGGGCCGGGAGTGAGATGAAACGGGGGTCGAAAGGAATGCCGAGCATCGCCTCGAAGCGACCCGATAGGGGCTGGAAGGCCTCCGCGAAGGCGATCATGTAGAAGGCGACCGAGATCGACTGGGACATGTAGAGGCTAATCCCGATAGCTCCGCCGATGGTGGTACCGAAGGAACGGGAGATAATGAAGTACTCGCCCCCTCCCTCCACACGTCGATTCGTGGCGATCTCTGCGATAGCCAGCGCAGTCGGAATCGTGACGGCATGCCCGAGCAGGATGATCAGGAGTCCGCCCAACAGCCCTGTATGGCCTACCGCGTACCCAAAGCGCAGGAACATGACCGCGCCAAGAATCGTGCTGACGCTCGCGAGAAAGACCGGTGCGGTGCCAAAGCCGTGCCCCTTACTATCACCCTCCGCCGGCAACGTCGCGGCATCAGCCACGCGCTGAGCCTCGCTTCCACCAAGTGCCGGGATCGACGCGGGTACCGGGAGCAAAGCGGTCAGCGAGGCGCAGGGCTAGTTTTCGGAACGACGTCCCAGCGAGCTTTCGCCAGGCTCTCGCCCAGAAGCTCGAGAAGTCGATGTTGTACGGACAAACACGCACGCAGATTGAACAGTCCGAGTTCTGGTTCGACCAGAATCGAAAACACGACTCCGCGTTGACTGTCCATTTTTTCACGCCGGCGATGTTCGATTGATTGTAGACTTCGGCGGTTGGCGGGCCGCTCGGGATGGCCTTTACTGGGCACGCTTCAGAACACCGTCTGCAGGTATCGCAGAACTCCCGCACACCGAAGGACCGAGGCTGATCGTGAGCGAGTGGAAGGTCCGTGAAAATCTTCCCGATGCGCACGCGGGGGCCGAACTCCTCGGTGATCAGCAGTCCGTGACGACCGTACTCGCCAAGCCCCGCCTTGATGGCGTAGGGAATCGCGAGGGCCGTGTCATTCATGGACGCGACTGCCCGGTAGCCGAGATTGCGGATGTACTGGGCCAGTCCAAGAAGTACGAGGGTGTCGTAGGAGTAGCCGATACCCGTCGCGGTGCCGCTCAAGGCTGAGGGCACCGTTTCGATGAGTTCGCGATCCATCTCCTGGGCGATCACGATGACGTTGGGTAGATCCGTCGGAAGCTCCTGCTCCTTCGCCGTCTCGCCGAGACGTGAATACGCGTGCGTGTACACCCAGCGCTCGTCGTACCCGGTGATACCCACCAGATCGGCTCCGAATACCTTCGCAACGTGCTTCACTTCCCGGCTCATCTGCTCCGGTGACTCGACCAGTACCCTGTCCTCTGGTCCGTCACGGTGCACAGTGAATGGGTCGAGAAAGCCCTCGCGTCGGTTCTCGGACTCCTTGAGCTCGGCAAAGATGTCGGGCAGGTGCCACGAAGCGTTGCGGATTGCGTAGTCCTTCTGCCGAAACCCTTCGGCGGACTTCCACTTCTTCAGCGGCGTGCGATATGTCTCGAAGAAGCGATCCGTTCGATCCGAACGAATCTGTGGGTCCCAGAACGCACGTGAATAGATGTCGTTCTTCTGGTTGAACCGCTCGAAGCCTTCGAGAACCTCGAATCCTGCCTCACGGTCGGACCGTTCAGGCGTGTTCGCCTCACTCATTCCGCATCGTCCCAGATCATTCGGAGATAGCGCTCCGGTGCCACGATGAAGTCACGTACCAAGGTGACGGAATCCAAGTCATCATACGACACCTCCCGCACGGGTGGGTTGACATACGAGCGTATCCTTGCGCCCGGAATCGCCGTGAGGATCGGCGGATGAGTGTGCGAAACACACGGCGGGTAGCTGAGTCGCGATTGCGCGGGAGTCGGCGGAGGAAGAGCGAACCCGGTTCGTCTGAAGCGGTTCTCGGAGGATCGTACGCTCCAAGCCCTCGACGCAGGCCACAATCGCAGGGCGTTCAGACACCGTAGTCCGGCGGGGCGATGACAGCAACGTCCTGGACAATCGAAGACATGCGCTCAATCACTTTACAGAAACGTCTCTCCCACCAGAATGATCGAGCCTTCCATCCGATTCGAGCTACTCCCCACGAGGCTCCGCCCGCCAACACGATGGCAGGAATCACGGCCCCACCCGACAGCCCGAGCTGGCCGGCGGTGGCCGCTCCGCCAAAGACACCCCCGAATGGGATGCCGAGGGTGTGAATTATGCTGGCCTCTGTCGATTTCACTGCCGATACGTCGGTCTCCGTCTGCCCGTGTCGACTGGAGATGCCGATGACAATCGGTCCGGCGCCGTCGTCGTGACTCCACTCCATACGCTCGAAGACATCGGCGATCTCACCTTTCTGACCCATCAATGACCGGATGGCGTGGAGAATGCGTTCTCGGTCTCCGTCCCCGAGCACACCAGGCGCCGAGGTGCGGAAGTGCCATCGGTACGCACCCCCAGCCTGCTGCCGTAACGTTCCACCGGCCCATCAAGGTCCCTCGCCGCGAGATCGATGAAGCGGGGGTCGATCCCGACCTCTCCAGCGACCCGGCGAAGCTCCTCGAGCGTGAGCCCTCGACTTGCATCGCGTTCGACCGATGCCGCCACCCACTGAAACTCCCCAGCTGACTGCAGAATTCGCTCGATCTCTTCATCCCCGAACCGACGCCCCGGGGTGACCCACCAGCTGAGCTGCCGGCTATCATCGCCGCAGCCTTGTCCGTCCCGTCGCTCACCCAGCTCCTCCGCGCAGTCAGATGACGTCCCTGCCGAGACTCAATCAGTCGTCAGGACCGGGGGATGGCAAGCCTCCGTCAGGAGGTCGCGTTCAACACGATTGGGAGCCGCTTCATGTTCTGATCGAGGCGCCCGACCTCAGCAAGAGGTGCGTCCTGAGCCAGAACCCCTGTCGTCCAACCTGCTCTGCCTGCAAGAATCTGGCTAGACATTTTGGGGGCGCACGTCCAGTCGATGTGTCCCAATTGATTACATACCATCGATTTGTGTGATCGCAATACGAAACGGACGTCGTCGAGCTTCTCGCTCACCACTCCTGAATCGTCTCAAGACGCGACGGTTTGCCGTCCCTTTGAGACTTGGACGCCTCGATACGGTCATGCGTTGTCCTCAATGGGAGTTCCGGCATCCGCAAGGTGAAAGCCCCGGCCAAAAGCACGAGGAAGGCGGAGAGCCAGTAGATGCGCCCGTTCGCGTCAGCGAATGCGGCACGAACAGCCCAGGCGGTCTCTTCCGCCACTCGGGCGCCTTCCTCACGAAGTGCGCTCGCTTCAGCAGGAGTGGCTGCGATGGCCGCCTGCTGTTCGTACGCCCGTCGAATTTGCTCCGGCAGTTCAGCTCCCCCGGATGAAACAGATCCCTCCGCGGACACCGGCGACGACTCCCCGACTCCAGGCGGCAACTCGATCGCCGCGAATGCAACGCCCAAAGTCGTGGCGAGCAGGGTCCCCATGAGTGCCGCTCCAACTGTCGCCCCTGTCTGGCGGAAAAACTGTGAGGCACTGGTGGCCTGTCCGATGAAGCGCACGTCGACCGCGTTCTGAACGGCGAGGGTAAACAGAGGCATTGCCGGTCCAACGCCCACCCCCGCGAGGACCATGAAGAGCGTGACTCTCAAGTAGCTCACATCGACGTCCATCGTGGCCAGCGCAATCATCGCAGCGAAGAGCAGAATCGACCCGCCAAAGATCTGACGCCTGTAGCCGATACGGGTTACCAGTTGCCCGGCCATCGTGGCACTGAAGACGAGCCCCATGGAAAAAGGAATCAGCGCGGCCCCAGCCCTGGTCGCGCTCACACCCATGACGTTCACGAGGTAAAGCGGCAGGAAGATCGTGATCGACATGAACGAGGCGCCGAAGAAAAAGGTCGCCATATTTCCGGTCCGAAACACGTCGTTCTTGAACAACGCGAAGTCGAGAATCGGGCTCCTCGAGGTACGGCTTCGAACGATGAACGCGCCCATGATCAGACAGCCCAGGAAAAAGAAGCCAGGCGTCCTCCACTCGTCGAGGCCAACCGCAGATCCGTCGCCGAGCCCCGGAAACCACGGATACCTCCGTTTGTCGATCTGCAGAGACAGGACCAGCGGAATCAGAGCACCAAGGAGGAGCGCACCGGACAGGAAGTCCGGCGTCAGGCGTTCACCCGTCGGCTCGAGCCGGGGCATACGACGAACGATAAACCACAAGGCCAGCCCGCCGATCGGCATATTGACGTAGAACACCCACCGCCATCCCTCAACACCCGGCATCCAGCCACCAGCATGATCCGTGAGGAGGCCCCCGATGAGTGGGCCGAGGACCGAAGCGATTCCAAACACTGCACCGACAAAGCCCTGGTACTTGCCCCGCTCGGCAGGCGTGAACAGATCAGCGATCACGATGAACGTCATCGCGAAGATGCCTCCTCCTCCGGCCCCCTGAATGCCTCGGAACAGGATGAGCTGGGTCATCCCGTCCCCAAGAAGCGGGAGATCACCGAACTCACCCGCAAGCCCACACAGAAAGGAGCCGCCAAGAAAGAGCCCGACCGCCCCGAGCGTCACATGCTTCCGGGGGTAGGTGTCGGCGAGCTTCCCGTACACGAGCGCCAGCGCCGTCGACGCCAGCAGATACGCAGTGGCCACCCATGCATAGCGATCGACCCCCTGGAGATCCTCAACCATCCGCGGCAGCGCCGTCGAGACGATGGTCTGGTCAATCGCGGCCAGAAACAGTGCCATGAGAATGGCGAGGTAGATGACCGTTCGATCTTGGTCGGCGACCGGAATATGGCACGATCCGGGCGGCGTTTCAGTCATGGTACGCGCTCCAGAAGCCGACCGACCCGGGGGTTGGAAAGCGACCGCCAGTTCATATGAGGGGGACTGGGAAGTTTAACGAGCCTAACACGGAATCGCATTCGTCGAGGTGCAGGTGCACGAAGGTGGTACCCTTCGGCGGCTGGGTCATTTTCCGCCGCGACTGGGACATCCGCTTCGGTATCAGCTTCGCAGGTGCGCTCGGCCTTGGAGTGGGAGTCGGGGCAAATCACTAGGACCTGTCAGTGGTGATCCAGGAAGTCGGTCACACAGGCCGCCCACACGTCCGGTGCCTCCAAGTGTACCGCATGCCCGCAATCCGGGACGACCACCAGATGAGCAGATGGGAGGAGCGCGTCCATCCGGTTCGCGATCGCTACGAACTTGTCGTCCTCTTCTCCGACCACGAGAAGAATCGGGAAGTCGAGTCCCGCTAGTGCGGGCCATAACGACGGCAGCGTCCCAGTCCCAAGTCCGCGCAATGCACCAGCCATCCTAAACGCATCGTTCGAGATGCGATGGCGGCGTTGCCCCTCTCTCACCTCTTCGGTCAGACGTCGCTGTGACGCGAAGATGGGAAGCACTTCCCAATTTTCGACGAAGGACTCAACTCCCTCCTCCAGAATGCGCCTAGCAAGCTCAGCGTCGCCAAGCCTGCGCGTCTCGCGCTCGGCTTCCGTCGCCAGTCCGGGAGAAGACGACTCCAGAATCAAGTGGGAGACTCGATCCGGATGACGAACAGCGTAGTGCAAGGCGACCCGGCCACCCATGGAATACCCGATCAGGGGTCCCCGCTCCAGCGCTCCAGCTCGAGCCCGGCCAATGCGCGAGAAGACAGTCTCAAGGTCAAAGGTCTCCTGCCTGGTGGGATCCTGCTGAGCACCGTGCCCCGGAAGGTCGATTGCGGTGGGATTCCAGCCGGCGGTCTCGAGCGCACAAACCAGGTCGGACGGCCAGGAGGTGCTCGAGCCGGCGAATCCATGAACCAAGACGGGAGTACCCGTCATTCGATTACCACCGTCCGGTTTTTGAGAACGAAGAGATGCCTGATCAAATCCGTTGGTGGTCTGCACGCCAGTTCTTGATGGCTTCCTTCACACCCTTCCTGCCGGAAAATTCCCCATCAAGAATACGCTTCGTCAGATCGGCAAGCTCGTCATCGGACGCGAAGCGCAGAGCAATCAGGTGCTCGGTGGCGACGTCCCCGATCCGGGCATGCATTTCCGCCGGGAGCAGGAGCTCCATCCTGATCCTTTCCTCGAGTCTAATGACCCGGTCCTGCACGCCAAGCGGGAACAGTCGAGCATAGAGCATGCTCACAATCGCCCCGATCGCGAACAGACTCATCATCATCGCTCCTAGGGAAAACTGTGTGACGGTGACGTACATGGAGTACACCGTCGGAATCGCGACGAAGCCGAATCCTACGTAGTGATACATGGGCACCATCTTGGCATGGCTTGCTGCACTTTGCGTCGCACTCATCTAATACCCCGGTTAGTCAGCTACACTCGGTCGGTCCCGACCTCGGCAGTCACTCTAAGATCTCGCCTGCGGCGAACGTATACCTAGGCGGAAGACTATTCATTCGTCCCTTTGTGCGCACCTTGGATGACGTACCGTGATAGGGAACATCGGGTGGGCCCTCGCCACGGAGCTGCGGCACCGGGCTGCAGGCGCTCCCCGGGCAGGTAGGACACTCGCAGGGCTCGAGGAAATCAAGTCGGACGCAGGCATCGCCTCGGCCTGCCGAAAATCCGGATTAGGTCATCGCGTCGGCGACCTCGATGGTGACAGGCGCCACGCTTCCTTTCGGGGAACTGCACGTGCCCACCGCATGGAATCCATGACCTCGGTCACAGGGATGGCCTACTAGAACGTCGGCTCCCGCCATAGTCAGCCCCGGCCCACCAACCAGTTTCAGGATACTCCCGGACTCAGCGCCAAACGCCATTCTCCCCCTGATCTCGGCCGTGCTTGGCTGCACGACCGGAGAGTGGGGTCCAGGTCACCGTGGACGTCAGCCTCAAGCGAACAACCTCAGCGCAACACGAATCCGTCCCACAATGGATCTGCGGGGTCGATGAGAAATTCGTGACGCCCCGTGATACAAGCGCCCCCGCTCACCTCCGGGATCACTGCATTGTGTTCCCCGACGCGCGCGGAACGGACGACGCGACCGGAGAAGCATGTCCCCAGAATGCTTTCGATGACGATCTCCTCGTCGTCCTGAATCTCCCCCCGAGCGTGATGGATCGCGAGCCGGCCGCTCACTCCCGTTCCCGTCGGACTTCGATCGAGCTCGCCGTCCGCGAACACGCACACGTTTCGACTGTGATGTCGAGAATCGTGGGGATCACCGACGAAGATCGTGCCATATACAAACTCCAGATCCGAACCGCCGGGGTGGGTCGGCGGTTCCGTTTCCTGCACTGCGTTCTTGATGCGGCGGCCGAGGTCGATCAGCTGATCCGCCTCGGCCACCTCCAATTGCAGTCCGAAGTCTGAAGCGTCCACGTAAGCGTAGAAAGCCCCACCGTAGGCTAGGTCGTACCGGACCTCACCGACCCCATCGACCAGAACCCGTGCATCCGCACGGGCCAGATACGAGGGGACGTTCACGAAGGATACACGCTCCACCCGTCCATTCCCGATAGTCGGCGTCGCGTGGACGTATCCAGCGGGAGTGTCGATACCCAATCCATGGGTTACGGCTGTGTCAGGAGCGAGACCGACCTCGATGAGGACGGTGGTCACCCCGATGATCCCATGGCCGCACATCGTGCTGAATCCGTCGTTATGGGTAAACAGCACGCCGATGTCTGCTTTCGGCGTGACCGGAGGGACGACGATGCACCCGTACATGTCGGCGTGGCCGCGCGGTTCCCACATGAGGGCACGACGCATTCCATCGTGATTCACACGGGCATCCTGTCGCCTCGCCAGTATGGAGTCTCCCTCCAATTCTGGGTAACCACCCACAATGACACGAAGCGGCTCGCCCTCCGTATGTGCATCGACGGAGACGACCCTTCGCCAGTCCTTCGGTGGGACCCATTCTGCGAGGCGCTCAGACCAGTCGCGCATCCAGATTTTCTCCTTGATATGCAAAGGTTATTTGAGGACATTGAGGGATCCCAACTAAGGGCAATTCAACCGGTAATGAACATGGGCCAGTCCAAGAACGAAAGCTCCACGGCTTCGATCGATGGCGATTCGGCCGAGAAGGGCCGGAGAATCGATGTGGAAGAGTCGGTGCAAGATTCACAGCCGGCTCTGCCGGGCGCACT
The DNA here is from genome assembly GCA_028823235.1 of Longimicrobiales bacterium. Classification (NCBI taxonomy): domain Bacteria; kingdom Pseudomonadati; phylum Gemmatimonadota; class Longimicrobiia; order Longimicrobiales; species Longimicrobiales bacterium. The sequence goes on from JAPKBW010000011.1 coordinate 89,551, forward strand.
GGAATACGACTATACGAATTTCTATTTCGGCGCCGGCGACGACGCCTTTGCGCTTCTCGATCCGTTCGACGACTGGTGGACGGAGGTAAAACCCGCCGGGTACTACCTGTTCGAATTGCCGATGCACTCAGCGCCTGCGACTCGTATCGACGTGGAGGACACAAAGACCGGAGAGATCCGCCGCGGCCTCGTGAATTTCGCGTCCTACAACTACCTCGGCCTCTCCTACCGGCCTGAGGTCAAACAGGCGATCAAGGACGCAGCCGACCTCTACGGTGGCGGATCGTCCGGCTCGCCGATCCTGAGCGGGACCACGGCACTGCACACGCAGTTCGCCGAGGAAGTGGCCGCGTTCAAGGGCACAGAGTCCGCAATGATCTTCCCGACGGGCTACAGTGCCAACGTCGGAACGATCTCCGGCCTCATGCGGTCCGGTGACTTGATCGTTGCCGATCAGTACGCGCACGCAAGCATCGTCGACGGCATGATCCTGTCGAAAGCAAAGTCTCGATTCTTCCGGCACAACCGGGCCGACGACCTCGACCGGAAACTGAAAGGGTTCGCCGGAAAAAAGCTGGTCATCGTCGAAGGGGTCTACTCGATGGACGGAGACACCCCGCCGCTCGGTGAACTGATCGAAGTTTGCAAGAAGCACGGCGCCCGCATCATGATCGACGAAGCCCACTCGGCCTTCGTGTTCGGCGAGACGGGCAAGGGAGTCGCTGAGGCCCAGGGCTTCGACAAAGACATCGATATTCACCTCGGGACCTTTTCGAAAAGTCTCGGGGGCCAGGGCGGCTACATCGCTGGGTCGACGAAGCTCATCAACTACCTGAGAGGGTTCTCGCGGTCGCGGGTATTCTCGTGTGCACTTTCCCCTGTCGTTGTTGCTGGCCTCCGTAAATCACTGGAACTGGCGAGCAACGAGCCTGAACTCCGGACGAAGCTGTGGGAGAACGTCGCCTACATGCAGAAGCTGCTCGCTGATGCCCAAGTACCCATTGGTGACTCCACGTCTCACGTGATTCCGATCATGGTTCGTGACGACGCCCGGGTCATGGCGATGGGCGAGGAGATTTTCCGCGAGGGTGTCTATATCAACCCGGTGAAGTACCCGGCGGTTGGAAAGCACAAATCTCGGTTCCGCATGTCGATTTCCGCGGCGCACACAAAAGAGGAGCTCGAAGAAGGTGCGGCTGCAATCGTCCGGGTACTCCAGCGGTACGACGTATGTCCGTAATCGGCAGCTACCGCTTCCGCACCGGGGTCAGCGCCTTTTTCGAAATGGCTACGACCGATGCCCGGGATCTTCTCCCGGAGCACCTTGAGCCTATCGAGGTGACGCATCAGAGAAGCGTCCTGTCCGTGACTGCATTTCTTTTCGATGACAGCGTGGTCGGACCCTACACGGAGCTGATGTTCTCCGTAATTGTGCCACCGACGGTGGCGCAATGGGGCCAGCATGCGAAGGCCGGGTTCTATCCGTTCCTCGCCGCGACGAGTTCGGAAAGGGCTCGGCGTATCAAGGCTGAGCGATTCCACTTTCCCTACCATCACGAGTCCATCGACGCACAGTTCATTGAGACAGAAGACCGGCTGCGCATTCGAGTCTTCGGCGGCACGGAGCCGATCCTGGATCTCAACGTGACGCCCGGAGCTTGGGAGACAACCACGCACCTGCTCCAGGGCTTCATGATGAACGGCGAAGAGCGACTCCGGACTACGCTGCAGATCAGCGGAGACTACACGGTTCACGAAAACGAAGCCGGGCAGATGACACTCTTCCCGCATCAGCTCACCTCCGAACTCCTTCGACACGAGGTCTCTCCTCACCCATTCCGCGAGCACTGGTTCAAGAATGGCACTGAGGTATTCCACCAACTCGATACGATCTGAGCTGATTCAAGCGGTTCCTGCGGACGACAGAACAGCCTCACCAGCCCGGCGGCCGTTCCCTTATCATGTCGCCCCGGACTCCACACGTGACCCGAGAATGAGATTCGTGATGCAGCGTTGGATTCGCGCAACTCTCGCGACTGCCGCGGTCCGAGATGCAGTCGGACAAGGATGGGCGGAAGACCAGGCCGCCGGAGAGATACGTCTGCCGGCCTGCGCTTCCTGGGACCCAGGCGAGACATGATTCCCCCTGAACGTCCGTGGGATACGCCGGTGGCTTTCCCAGAACAAGTGAGCCCAGTTCCAGGGCCCGAACAGAAGCCAAAGGACCTGATCTTCACTCTTTTTGGTGAGTACCTACTGGCTCGCTCGGAATCGGTGTGGGTCGGCAGCCTGATCTCCCTGCTGAGGCCGTTCGGACTGACGGACGGCGGCATCCGTACGGCCCTCTCGCGTATGGCGAAAAAAGGATGGCTCTCCGGAGAGCGCATCGGGAAGAACGCCTTTTACGCCCTGACCCCTATGGGGCGTGACCTTCTCGAAGAAGGTCAGCGCCGCATTTACCATCCGTCCTGGTCCTCGGAGTGGGACGGCTCGTGGTTCCTGCTCGCCTACTCCATTCCACAGGACGCACGGAGGGCCCGGGATCGCCTGCGTGACCGCCTGGCCTGGCTCGGCTTCGGCTCGATCGGCAACGGTCTCTGGATCTCGCCTCACGATGTCGCGACAGAGATTCGTGACCTGTCGGCGCGACTCGACCTTGGCGAACATCTCGTCTGCTTTCGTGCGGAGACCGTGGAGGAGGACGATGCTACGCTTGTTCAGCGCGGCTGGGACCTGAACGCTCTGGACGAAGCGTATCGAAGGTTTATCGGCGACTGGTCCGAGGTGGGCGATGAGCTGAGGCGTGCGGAAACGGACGGGCCTCTGGATGGAAAGCGCAGCTACGCCCAGCGATTCAATCTGATCCACGAATTCCGTCGATTTACACTGGACGACCCGTTCCTCCCCCGAGGGCTCCTGCCCACCGACTGGGCCGGCGACCCGGCTTCACGACTCTTTCTGGACGTGCACGACCGACTCGCAGGGCCCGCGGACGCGTACGTCGAGGCCGTCCTCGACATAGGTGTGAATCCGTCGAACTGATCGGTCTCGGCGCAGGGATGGATACCGGCCCCGATTGCAGTAAACGGAGCAGACACCTCCACTCGTAACCTTGTCGACGATTCTGTCGTGACATTCCGACCGGAGGATTGAACTGGCGACACGAACCGCAACTCCGACGCTCGGTGCCCACAAGTGGACTTCCAGACCAGAGCGAGCTTCTCGGATGGCTACTGGCGAAATGGCTGGTCCTGATCGGCACCGCAGGCATCATTCGCCGGCTTGAGCAGCGTCGCCTGCCCTGCCACCGCCTTTGGATCGCCCAGATAGAGCAGGGTAACGACCGCGATGCGTAGCTACATCTTCCAACAGCCTCACGGGATCTCTACTCTTGATTCTATGAATCTCATGCGCATCTCCCTCTTGGTCCCCACCGCCCTAGTCGCGGTCGTCCTGTCCACGGCCTGCATGCCCGACGCGAGTCGGCGCGATCGGGTAGACGAAGCCTTTCTCAGGATCGTCGCCGCAGAGGACGCCCGGCCGACAGGAGGTGCACAACTCGACGTGCTGATCCAAGCCGCAGGGACACAGAACGTGTTTCTGCGTCGAACCGCAGTGCGTGCGCTCGGCCGCCTTGAAAGTCCGGAATTGCTGTCGGCCATCGTTCCGCGACTCGACGACCCGGTGCCCGCGGTTCGAGCCACCGCAGCCAACGCTGTTGCGCAGGCGTTTCAGACCAGCATGGGGGACCGGGCGCTCGACGTCCTGCTCGAACACTTGGAGCGCGAGGTGGCTCCGGACGTGCGTGGCACACTCGCCCGGTCGGTCGGTCGACTTCGGCTGACACCGGACCGTCGAGGCCAGGCCGAGGCCGCCCTTGTTCAAGCAAGTTTCGATCACGGCCACGATGCCCCCTACGCCACCATGATTGGTGTAGCGCTAGGCCTCGAGGCGCTAGCTCGGCAAGCCCGCCAGTCCGGGGTAAACGCGCAAACAGAGGCTCGACTGATCGACCTCAGCCGCTACGGAGCCATACGATCCGTTGATATCGGGCCGGGCCGAGTGCGCACGCTCGCGATGTCGGCGCTCAGCGCAATCGGCGCCATCGACACGCCTCGCATCCTGCAGGGGCTGCAAGACGATCATCCACAGGTCGGCGCGGTTGCCTTCCGATCTCTGGCCCAGACCGACGACTACCTTCGTGAAGAGCTAGTTCGCCGGAGCGCAGTGAACGGGTCCACCCATACGATTCTGGAGACCTTCCGGTACATCGGTACTCAGCCCCGCGACGCAGCTCTGTGTCGGTACCTGTTCGCCGCAGCACCACCACTGCCGCCCGAAGCCCCGAGCCAGTTGGCGATCAGTATTCGTCTACTGGCGATCGACAATCTGACGGAGCCATGCCCCGACATCGCGACACAACGCGCGATCCTTCGGGACATCGCCTCCGGACTCCCCGTGGGAGAAGGCGAGTGGCGTCCGGCTTCCCATGCCTTGGCCGCGCTCGCACAAGTCTTTCCGGAGGGCGCGTCGTCGATCTTGTCAGATCACGTAGGTCACGTGAATCCGTTCGTACGTGGCTACGCGGCTGATGCGGCCCGACACCTCGGAAATCGGAGCGTGCTCCGGACCCTCGCGAATGACGAGCAGGCAAACGTGCGAACAGCTGCAATCCAGGGCCTATTTGCACTCGACGGACACAGTGTGGACCAGCTGCTTATTGAACAGATGGAGAACGACGACCCGCAACTCTTGCTGACCGCGGCCGGCTTGCTCGAGGGCACCGCGAGACGCGCAGCCACCGCGGAGGCCGCGCTCACGGCGCTCGAACGCATATCCGAAGCTCAGCGAGAAACCTGGCGGGATTCGCGGCGCGCACTCCTCACGCGCATCGAAGCGGTCGGCGGGCCTCAGCATTCCGAGCGCCTCATTCCATTCCTCCGCGATTACGACGCTGCGGTAGCTGATGACGCTGCCCGCATCCTAGGTGGCTGGAACGGACGACCCTACTCGGCAAACCCCGTACCGCTCGCACGCCAGCCGCTGCCCACGGTGGTCGACATGCGCGCGATGAATAGCACGCAGGTCGTCCTGCACATGAAGGACGCTGGCTCGGTCGTCGTCCAGCTCCTTCCATACCAGGCTCCGACCAACACGTATCGCTTCTATCGACAGGCCACCGAAGGCTACTTGGACGGACTCACGTTCCACCGCTGGGTGCCCAATTTCGTGCTGCAGGGCGGGAGTCCAAACGCAAACGAATTTATGGGTGACGGGCCGTTTTCTCGGGACGAAGTGGGACTGATGGGACACTGGCGAGGCTTCGTCGGAATTTCTACGAGAGGGCACGATACCGGCGACGGCCAGCTCTTCGTGAACCTGATGGACAACGTCCGACTCGATCACGCATATACGATCGTGGGCGAGGTCATTGAAGGCATGGATATCGTGGACGACCTGCTCGAGGGTGCTGTGATTGAGTACGCCAAGGTGCGCGAGTCCCGCTGACCCTCTAAACTCCGCCACGATTCTTCCGTGGCGGACATCAACAAGGGAACCGCATGCAGCTGTATACGAAAATCCTGATCGGCCTCATTGCGGGCGTAGCCATCGGCGCCGTCGCGAACATCGGCAACATTACCGTGCTCCAGGACATCTTCAGTCAGATTGAAATCCTGGGGACCGCCTTCATCAACCTCATCACGATGATCGTGATCCCGCTAGTGGTCGCGAGTCTCCTCGTGGGGACCGCGTCGCTGGGCGATCTCAGTCGGCTCGGACGAATCGGCGGAAAGACGCTCGCCTATTACATGCTTACGACCGCCGTCGCGGTCACCATCGGCCTTGCATTAGCCAATCTGATCAAACCTGGCGCCGGCATCTCCGAGGAAACGCGAATCGAGTTGACCGAGCGCTATGGCGGTGACGCGGCATCGCGCATGGACATCGCGGACAACGCTCCGTCCTGGCAGGAGACAGTACTGCGCATCATCCCGCGCAATCCCGTGCAGGCCGCCGCCGACATGGATCTACTCCCGCTGATCTTCTTCACGATCTGCTTCGGCGCAGCGCTGACAGTGCTACCGCCGGAGCGAAAAGACCCGGTGCTGGCATTTTTTCACGGCATAAACGAAGCGTCGATGGTTCTGATCAACTGGATCATGGAACTCGCGCCCTACGCCGTGTTCGTTCTCATCGGCTCGGTAGTCGCGAACTTCGGTTTCGATTTACTGCAGAGTCTGCTCAGCTACACCTTGGTCGTCGTCCTGGGGCTGATGCTCCATGCCTTCGGCACCTACGGACTCATCCTTAGATTCGTGGCCAAACTCAATCCCGCAAAATTCTACCCGAGCGTCGCTGCAGCACCGCTGCTCGCGTTCTCGACCTCGTCTTCGAACGCCACGCTTCCGCTCACCATCGAGACAGCGGAGGAGAAGGTCGGAATCTCGAAAGAGGTCTCAAGCTTCGTGCTCCCGCTCGGTGCGACGATCAACATGGACGGAACCGCGCTCTACCAGGCGGTCGCAGTCCTGTTTATCGCCCAGATTTACGGCGTGGAGCTCGCTCTCGCGGAACAGCTGATCATCGTGCTTACGGCGACCCTCGCGTCCGTCGGAGCGGCCGGGGTGCCCTCGGCCGGTATCATCACGCTGATCATCGTGCTCAATGCCGTCGGTATGGGTGAGCATGTGCAGGCGGGTATTGCGTTGATCCTCGGTGTCGACCGGATCCTCGACATGATCCGTACTTCGGTGAACGTCACGGGCGACCTCACCTGTGCTGCGGTCATCGCTCGGAGTGAGGGCGAGAATCTCAGCTTGGCGGGTGCCTCGGCCGGGAACTGATACCACTCAGCGCACGCTCACCGTCGTTGTCCGAACGGCCTGCCTCCTGGCAGGCCGTTCGCGTATCTCACCCCTTCGCCAGAGATCTCCATGAAAATCGGACTGGTCGGCTTCGCGGGCTCTGGGAAAACCACCGTTTTCAACGCCATGACAGGCCTCGACGTCCCGGTTGGGTATGGCGGAGAGGTCCGTTTGGGCACGGTGCGAGTGCCGGACCTACGCATCGATGCTCTGCACGATCTGTTTTCGCCGAAAAAGACGACCTACGCCGAGATGTCGTTCTGCGACGTCCCGGGGGAGCACGGCTCAGACAAGAAAGGTCTTTCTCCCCGTGGCCTTCAGCAGATCCGCGACCAAGAGGCGCTTTGCCTGGTCCTTCGCGATTTCGACAATCCGACCCTGGAAGGAAATCCGGACCCCGTCGCCGACCTCGAATCATTTCACGCCGAGTGCATCTTCGCGGACCTCGAATCCGTGGAGAAGCGGCTCGAGCGAGCCAGAAAGGAGAGGGCCGAGCCTAGGGAGATCGCTGCGTTCGAGCTCGCCCAGAAAACCTTGGAGTCCGAGCAGGCGCTGCGCTCTATTCCGGATCAGGATCTGGATCGGACATACTTCCGAGGATACGGAATTCTCTCTGACCGGCCACTCCTCGTAGCCGTGAATCGTGGAGAGGCGCGGGCGGCCGAACCGATGCCCGATGCTCTGGCTGCGCGTATCGAGGAGCTCGGCGCTGCCGGACTTACACTGTGCGCGAGTGTCGAGTCAGACATCGCAGGCATGGATGTCGATGATCAAGCGGATTTCCTGCAGGATCTCGGGCTCTCCGAGTCGGCACTGGATCGCTTCATCCTTGCGGCGTACGGGCTTCTGGATCTGATTTCCTACTTCACCGTTGGCACAGACGAAGTCCGGGCGTGGACGATTCGACGAGGCATGGACGCTCAGCGAGCTGCCGGGAAGATCCATTCTGATCTCGAGCGGGGCTTCATTCGCGCGGAAGTCACTCCCTACGACGTGTTCATGGAGCTCGGATCCGAGCAGGCGGTGAAGGACGCCGGAAAATTCCAAGTCGAAGGCAAGACCTACCTTGTCTCCGATGGGGACATCATGAACATTCGCTTCAACGTGTAGCCCACACCCTTTCGGCCTGTCCTGACGCTCCCCACATTGGTGTGATCCCGTTCACACGCAGGAGGATTTATGGATCGTCGAGGTTTCGTTTCCTCAGGAATGGCCGCAGGACTCGCCGGATTCGCTGGATCAGGTGCAGCTCTGGGCACCCTGTTCGACAAGGCCCCGGGGTTTGGCCCTGGAAAGACGATGGCGAACGGCGACATCCGCCTGAGTTCGAACGAGAATCCGCTAGGCGTTTCCGACGCAGCGCGGAACGCAATCATCGAGGCGATCGGCGACTCGAACCGATACGGGGGGCGCCGTCAGGAGGTCCTCGACGAGCTTGCCCGCTATGTCGGCGTGAAGACGGAGAACCTCACGCTCGGCTTCGGCTCGACAGAGATCCTCCAGATCTGCACCCAGGCCTTCCAGGGCCCGAACACGCCGCTCATCGCGGCGACGCCGACGTTCGAAGATGTCATGGACTATCAGGACACGATGCCCTTCGAGGTAATCACCGTTCCGTTGACGGCGGACCTGCAGCACGACGTGCAGCAGATGCGCGAGATCTCGATGCGCCGCCCGTCTGTTGTGTACTTCTGCAATCCGAACAACCCGACGGGAACGATCACTGAGTCCGCCGACATCGATGCGTGGATCGCGGAGGCCCCGGAGACGACGACCTTCCTGATGGACGAAGCGTACCTCGAGTACGTGACGGATGATCGCTACTGGGACTCGCTCAAGTGGATCGAGAGCAAGCCCAACGTTGTCGTGATTCGGACGTTCTCGAAGATCTTCGCGATGGCTGGACTGCGGCTCGGTTACTCCGTGACGCATCCGACCACCGCCCGGCGTCTCGCGGAGCACGCCATTCAGAACAGCCCGAACGTTCTGGCCGGTGCCGCAGCCATTGCCTCGCTGAAGGACGACGGCATCGTCAGCCGGGCCATCACAGTCAACGAGGAGGCCAAGTCGATCGTCCACACGACGCTGGACGAACTCGGCCTCGAGTACCTGCCGACGAACACGAACTTCCTCATGCACAAGATCAACGGAGACCTGGCGACCTACCGTGGTCGCATGGCCGACGAAGGATTGCTCGTGGGACGAGATTTTCCACCGATGCTCGATCACAACCGTCTCTCCTTCGGTCTGCCGAATGAGATGGATCAGTGGGCCTCGGCCATCAAGGGCTTTCGCAGCAAGGGCTGGATCTAAACGCACCGGGTCAACGACCCGAGCGACAAAGCCCCTTCGTCGGTTCAACCGGCGAAGGGGCTTTGTTGTTCCCATGGGGTGCTGAAGGCTTTCTGATGCTAAACTCGGTTGCCTCTGACGACCTTCGACCCACTCACTAGCCTGTGATCGAACTCCCCCGCGGCTCCCTGCCCCGAATCCTCCACCTCGTTCTCGTGAACGCATTTGTCGGAGGCATGGTCGGGATCGAGCGCACCGTCCTCCCCCTCTTGGCCGAAGCCGACTTCGGGATCGCGTCCAAGGCCTCTGCGCTCGCATTCATCGTGACGTTCGGCGTCACGAAGGCGAGCGTGAATTTCTTCGCAGGCGCGCTGTCTGAACGGTGGGGCCGGAAGCGACTACTGCTCCTCGGCTGGCTCGTTGGTATCCCCGTCCCTCTCATCCTGATCTGGGCGCCAAGCTGGTCCTGGGTTTTGTTCGCCAACGTCCTGCTCGGAATGAACCAATCACTGACGTGGTCGATGACCGTGGTCATGAAGGTAGACCTCGCCACCAAGAAGACATTCGGGCTGGTAATCGGGTGGAATGAGTTCGCGGGATACGCCGGCATGGCAGCCACGGCAGCAGCGACTGCGTTCCTCGCGGCGAACTACGGCCTTCGGCCGGAGCCGTTCTATTTGGGTGTCGTATTGGCCGTCACTGGGTTGATCCTGTCGCTCTTCGTTGGGGAGACCCGGCAACCTTCGGCTTCCTCGGGGGGGAAGACGTCACTCTCGATGTCGACGGTCCTCGCTCGGGGCACTTTCTCTGATCCGAGGCTCTCCGCGGCGAGCCTTTCCGGACTGGCCACCAACCTCAAGGACGGCGTGCTATGGGGGCTGCTTCCCATTGCACTCTCGGCGCGTGGCCTGTCGGTCGAAAGAATCGGTTTCGTCGTGGCCCTGTATCCGCTTGTCTGGGCGACGAGTCAGTTGGTCTTCGGTCCCCTGTCCGACCGTATAGGGCGACGCGGGCTGATCGTGGGCGGGCTGCTCGTCCAGGCAGCGGGGGTCTCACTGTTCGCATCGGGTGAAGCGTACCTCACCTACCTGATCGCCGCCGTGCTCGCCGGAGCAGGCACGGGAATGGTGTACCCAACCCTGCTCGCCTTCGTCTCGGACTGCTCCGAGCCCGAGTGGCGCGCGTCGGCTCTCGGGGTCTATCGCCTCTGGCGCGACCTCGGGTACGCGGTGGGCGCGCTCGGCGGCGGGCTTGCGGCGGATGCCCTCGGTGTCTCGTCAGCTCTCGGGTTCGGCGCTGCGATCGCGGTTATGGCTGCGACGACCTTCTTCATGCGAACTCGACAGACAAACTCACCCGCCTGAGCATGAGTTGGTCACCCGGGTCGTCGCGGCGAACTGACCAGGATCCAGCTTGTGGCGACCAGAATGCGCTGGTCGTCCATACTTGGCCGATCGGTCACGGAGCTGTTTGTACGCCCGCTTTGGGAAGTTCGACCGTAAACCTTGCCCCGCCGCCGGCCCGGTTCTCGGCATGGACCGCCCCCCCGTGGGCCTCGGACAGCGCGCGAACAATGGAAAGGCCCAGGCCCGTGCCACCGGCGCCCGACTCATAGGTGCGAGCAGCGTCACCTCTCGTAAAGCGTTCAAATACTGTCTCCGCGTCGAGGGGACCCAGACCCTGCCCGGTGTCGTCTACAGTCAGGGCCAGCGAGTCGCCGCGATGACCGAGCGTCACCGAAACGCGACCACCCGACGGGGTGTGGCGAATTGCGTTGTCTACGAGGTTCCACACGATTTGCCCGAACATCCCGGCATCCACTTCCGCGGTAATCGGCTCGTCAGGCTGGACCCGCACAGCGACTCCCCGGGCGTCCGCCGCCGAGCCCAGCCGTTGGACCACACCCGATGCAATCTGTCCGACATTGAAGAGCTCGATCTCTGGCTTCAGCATCCGGGAGTCCGTACGGGCAAGGGTCAGGAGGTCTTCGGAGATTTTCGACAGCCGCACGACCTCTTCGAGCGAACTACCCAGGACCTCGACGTACTCCTCCGGCTTCCGGTCACGTTTCAGCGTGACCTCGATTTCTCCGCGCATAGCGGTGAGTGGCGAACGGAGCTCGTGGCTCGCGTCTGCCGTGAACCGACGCTGTGCATCGAAAGCGCTCTGTAGCCGGGCCAGCATCGTGTTGAGTACCTCGACTAGACGGGTGTACTCAATCGTGTCAGCGTAGGCCTGAATGCGTCGATCGAGCGATCGCGCGCCGATGTCTTCGGCCTGATCGATCACCTCGTGGATCGGACGCACGGCGCTCCCGGCGAGCCACCACGACCCCGCAAAGGTTGCACCCGCCAGCGTGAGGGACAGAAGGATCAGGAATACCGCGGACCTCCGAAGCATTCCGTTTCGACGCGTAAGAGGTGCAGCCACCTGAAGAACGTGCGCCTGGTGGGCGGCGCCCAACCGCTCGAGCGGATAGAACACCGTGCGGACAGCAACTCCCTCGAAATTCTGATTCGTCCAGACCAGTTCGCCTTCCGCGGTAGTCCGAAGAGCCGAAGTATCGGTCGGCAGATCTGCCGTCATGTACTGACTTCTCAGGAGCGATACTCCTTCCGCGTCCCAGACCTGTGCATACTGAACGAGATCCCGAACGGACGAGGCCTCGTCCGGGGTGAGATCCCACTCGTGGAAGTGCATACTTCCGGTGGGTCCATCGGCAAGAGAGGCGGCCTGAATGGACGCGATGTTCAGGATCGACGCATCGACTTCGCGATCCAGCACTCCGCGTAGCGTGAGGATCGTGACGAGTGAAAGCGCCGCTGCGCCAGTCGCTACGGCAGCCGTCGCCCGAACCGCGAGCTGCATCCGAAACGAACGAGTCACTCCGGACTTTCTCTTTGAAAGACGTAGCCGACTCCACGCACGGTATGGAGCAGAGGTTCAGCCCCCGACTCGCCAAGCTTTCTGCGGAGGTGGCCGACATGCACGTCGACCACGTTGCTCATCGGGTCGAAACTGAGATCCCACACCTTCTCGAGGAGCTCGGTCCTACGGACCACACGCCCCCTGTTGAGCATCAGAAATTCGAGAAGTTTGAACTCCTTCGGGGTCAGATCCAGGCGAACCCCCCGACGCAGCGCCTGATGCGCGACCCGGTCTAGCTCAACGTCTTCGATAATCAGTCGGTCGGGCCGAGCTGCACCACCCCGGCGAAGAAGCGCGCGGACTCGTGCAAGCAGTTCGTCAAGCGCAAAGGGCTTGGTCAGGTAATCGTCAGCACCGGCATCCAGCCCCATGACGATGTCACCCGCATCGTCTCTTGCAGTCAGCAGGAGGACCGGGACCGCGGACTCACGAGACCGAAGCTCTCGGACGATTTCTACTCCAGTCCTGGAGGGCAACATCACATCAAGGAGGAGCAGGTCGTAAGCGTACAGGCGTGCCTTGAGCAGCCCGTCACCACCATCATGGGACACATCGACCCCGTAGCCTTCCTCTCTCAACCCCTTTGCCAAAAAGCTTGCGACCTTCCGGTCGTCCTCGACGACCAGAATCTTCACCGGGGTTCTGACAGCACCCGCTGTCCGGTGAACGTGCCACCGCCGTAACTGCCGAAATCGACGATTCCTTCCATCGAGTCACCTGACACCGTGGCTGCGTAGGTGATGATGAACGGCCCGCTGCCCATCTGTACGGTGGCGACGAATGTGATCTCGTTTCCTGTGACCGTGCCGGTGAACGGCCCGGAGGCCCTGGTGCTCGAGATATTTCCGGTCAGAGCGGCCCCTTCCTGAGCGAAGACGACATCACGAGTACCGGCTCCGTTCGGTGACTCGACCGCGAGTGTCCACGCGCCAGACATATCGACGGGGTCCTGCGCCGCCAGCCCAGTGGGAGAAGCTGCGATCGTGACGGCGGCGACCGCTGTGATCAAAGTGGCGGCCCGCAAGGCGCGACCGGCTGAACGTCCCATCATAGCTACTCACACGGTTTAGGATTCAGGGAGAAGAATGAACCTGCCGAGGCTGCCCGGGAAGGTCAGGCGAAGCATATCACGTCGCCAATCTCTCCCAGGTGGCGCGTTGCCGCTCACGCACCCAATTTCGCGCACCACCGTTTCACCCTCAGCAGAGCTGTCACCCGTGCGCTACCTGCGATCCATCGCATTCCTGTACGCCGCCTTCCTGTCGATTCCCGTAAGCGCAGACGCTCAGGTTCCGACGCCGGCCTCGGTTCTCGGTTTTGAGCCGGGCGCCGACTTCGAGTTGGCCAACTACGAACAGTCGATTGACTACTTCCAGCAGCTCGATGCGGCCTCCGACCGAATCACGATGATCAACGTCGGGCGCACGTCGGAGGGTCGTGACTGGTGGCTCGCCCTCATTTCGTCGCCGGAGAATCTCCGCGACGTGGAATGGTATCGTGACATCGCCGACCAGTTGGCTCATCCGGCTGACCTCGATGACGCCTCAGCTCTCGCGCTCGCACGCAGCGGCAAGGCGATCGTCGATATCAGCGGTGGTCTGCACGCCAGCGAGGCGGCCGGGGCGCAGCACACCATCGGGCTGGCCTATGAACTGGTGGCGAGTGATGAGCCACGCATCGCGGCCATTCGCGAGAACGTGATCACGGCGCTCTGGCCGTCTCTGAACCCCGACGGCCAGACCATGATCTCGGACTGGTATCTCTCGAATGTGGGTACCCAGTACGAAGTCGCGCCAATGCCGTGGCTTTATCAGAAGTACATCGGGCACGACAACAACCGTGACGGCTACATGCTGAACATGGTCGAGTCCCGCGTCCTGTCTCGTGTCTGGCAGGAGTGGGATCCACAGATCATTCACGTCCACCACCAGAGTTCGCCGTTCCCGACGCGGATCTGGCTGCCGCCATTCGCCGAGCCGATCGCGACGTTTGCGCCACCGTTGATGTCTCGGACCGTGAACAGCCTCGGGATGACGATGGCGACGATGCTGGAGTCTCGGGGACTCAGGGGAGCGACCCATATGGGCACGGGATTCGATGCCTGGTATCCCGGCTATGTGGACTATCTGCCACTCCTACAGAACCAGGCCGCGTTCTGGACGGAGACTGGACTCTATCGCTACGCGACACCGCACTTCTACACGCTGGCCGACTTCCCTGCGGACAAGCGCGATCTCCGTGCGGAATCGCTGTATCCCAGCCCCTGGGAGGGCGGGTGGTGGCGAATCGGTGACGCCGTTGAGTACATGCACGTCGCATCAATCGCCGTACTCGACTACGCCGCCAAGTACCGTGAGGACGTGCTCTACAATCGGTATCAGTCGGGCCGCGACCAGATTTTGAAGTACCAGGCCGAGCCCCCGTACGCCTACTTCATTTCGCAGGATCAGCGTGATCCGGTAGCGCCGGTGGAGCTTCTCCGTCGCCTGGCATACGCCGGCCTCCGGGTCCACCAACTATCCGATCCCGTAACGCATGAGGGCCTCACACACCCTGCGGGCACGTGGGTTCTCGCTCTCGATCAGGAGTTCGGGGAGCTGGCCCGCCAGGTGATGAGCGTGCAGACCTACCCCGACCTGAGAGAGTATCCGGAGGGTCCGCCCGAACAGCCGTACGACGCGGCTGGCTGGACACTGCCGTACCAGATGGACGTCCGTGTCGTTACAGCGACTCAGCCACTCGGCGACGACGTGCGCGCGGCCATGCAGCCACTGACCACTGAGGCCACTCCGTGGGACGCTGACGTCTCGGACGCATCGCCATTCGATCGTGTCGGAGGCGTCGGCTTCGATTCGAATCCGGTCGCGGCGGCGATTGTCCCCAAGCCGGGTGCCACGATGGGTAGTGGCTCGACGCTTTTCCTCGACCCAGCACAGAACAACACGTTCCGGGCCCTCAACGATGCCTGGGATGCAGGAGCCTCCGTCGCGGTGGCGGGCGGGCGCTACGCCGTCGAAAACATATCGGACTCAGAGCGAGACCGAATGGTAAGGGACTACGCGTTGCAGGCGGCGCTGGGCGGATCAGCTGGCACGCCCCTCCCCCGCGCACGGCTGGGGATGTATCGCCCCTGGTCGCCAAGCATGGACGAAGGCTGGACCCGGTGGCTCTACGAACAGTATGGCTTCGCGTTCACGAATCTGAGGGACGCGGATGTCCGCGCCGGAGAGCTCCGTTCGCGCTATGACGTGATCGTGCTGCCGTCGGAACGACCCAACGGCCTCATGAACGGGTTCGCCAACGGGTCTGTGCCCGGACAGTACGTGGGCGGCCTCGGCGCTGAGGGCGTTCGGAGCCTGGCTGGCTTCGTACGAGAGGGGGGCACCCTCGTCTGCATGAGTTCTTCAGCTGACCTCTGCATCGACGAGTTGAACCTGCCGGTCGAAAACGTCGTCCGGGGGCTCGGGCGAGGCGTCTTCTTCTCCGCAGGCTCGCTTTTGGAGGTACGCACAGACGTATCTCATCCCTTAATGGCTGGCATGCCGGAACGAGCCAAGATCTTCTTCGATCGCAGCCCAGTGTTTACCACGAAAGAAGGCTTCGAGGGCGCAGTGCTCGCGGCATATGAGGCTGACGGGTCGCCTCTACTGTCAGGATACTTGCTCGGCGAAGACCATCTACAGGGTCAGGCCGCAGCGGTCGACGTGAAACACGGCGACGGGCACGTCGTCCTCCTCGGCTTCCGCCCACAGTGGCGGGGCCAGCCCTCCGGGACGTTCCGCACCCTGTTCAACGCCAGCCTCTTCCACAGCGAAGTCGCGCGTAGTGCGGTCGGAGCCGACGGATTCTGGGCTCCGCCAGCTGACACTGACGAAGATGAAGGAAACTAGCCAGGCACGAACTAGCCGGGGCCGCGCTTCAGGCCTGGTGGGCCATGCGCTCCCACAACTCTGACAGCTGGTCGGACACCTCCACCATCGCATCGTGGGCGATGGTGTCGAGGCGCTGGGCCACAACCGGGCCGATCAGCCGCTGAAGGAAGCGCGCTGGATGGTCCAGGTCCCAGTCAAGAAACGGCTCGGGCCCCTTATCAAGGTTCTCAATGATCCGTATGACGAGGTACGAGTCGTCGAGAAGCCCTGGCAGGCCCTGGGTCATCTCGGGAATCAGGTCCAGCGGTTGAACGTAGTAAAGCTCCGCGTGATCCAGAAGCGGGAGCACCACCGCAGACAGTGCCCGGTTCTCTCCCTCCTGGCGAGCGCGAGCCAAGAAGACGGGAACGGATTCGATGACCTCCAGCGCGGTATCGGCCGCCTTCTTTACGTCTGAGGCATTCGCTTCCGGCATTGCCTTGGCGATGAACCGCACAAGAGCGTCTGTGCCACCTCTGACCCTTGCGCTCTCGATGATTGCAAGAATGTCCGGGATGCGGCCGCCGTGGTCAGTCACTGACCGCCTCTCGTATAGACGACTTCCCCGCCGACGATCGTATAGACAACCTCCGTCTCGGGAATTTGAGCTTCGTCGATTGTCATGATGTCCTGTGACAGGACCGTGATATCAGCCAGCTTTCCGACCTCAAGACTGCCCTTCAGGTCCTCTTCGAACGCCCCATACGCGGCGTTGATCGTGTAAGAACGCAGCGCCTCCATACGACTCATGCGCTGGTCGGGGAAGAAGACCTTGCCGGTGGACGGCATGCGCGAGACCGTCGAGTAGTAGCTGGAGATCGGACTCACGTCCTCAACTGGCGCGTCCGTACCATTCATGATGGTCGCGCCTGACTGCATCAACTTCTGCCAGACATAGGCGCCTTCCTCCGCACGCTGGTACCCAAGCTTCGGTTCGACCCAAGGAGCGTCGGAGGTCGCATGGACTCCCTGCATCGACGCGATCACGCCGAGTGCTCCGAAGCGCGGGATATCATCGGGGTGTAGGTGCTGCGCGTGTTCGATCCGCCAGCGGTGGTCGCCTGGCCCCGCTGACTCATACGCGGCCTCGAAAATATCGAGCGTCTCACGATTCCCACGATCACCGATCGCGTGGACGTTGAACTGGTAGCCATGCTCCATAGCCAGTCGCGCTGTTTCTTCAACGTCTTCCAGCGGTGTCGTGTTGAGTCCCGAGGTCGATGGGTTGTCGACATACGGTGCGAGTAGCCAGGCACCATGTGACCCCAAGGCCCCATCGATGGCCACCTTGATCGCCCGGACCGTCAGCTGTTCATCTCCGTACCCGATGATGCGATACGATTCGAGGTTCTCGGCCAGATTGGCCGGGCTCGCCCTGATCATCGAGTACAGTCGGATCTTCAGGCTGCCGTCATCGACCATGCCCTTCCACAGGTCTGTTGTCGCAAAACCGGCTCCCGCGTCCTGGAAGGAAGTGATGCCTTTGGAGAACGCCTCTTCCTGGGCCAGCAAGGCTACTTGACGAGGCTCCGGGGCCGGGGCGCCTTCGGCCGCCGGGCGAAGCAGTCTCGACGCAGTCTCGCGAAACGCTCCGGTGGGGCTCCCATCTGGGCCTCGAACGATCTCACCGCCCTCCGGATCAGACGTGGCAGCCGTGACCCCTGCGATCTCCATCGCCCGAGCGTTCGCGAAGGTCGCATGGCCACTCGAATGACCCAGCAGGACCGGGTTGTCGGGAGAAACCGCGCTCAGCGCATCATGGAAAGGCATTCCGTCGACGTTGGGCTCTGGACGCACGCTCCACTTCTCCTGGTGCCACCCTCCCCCCGAAATGACCTGTCCTGGCTCAGCCTCAGCGACGGCGGACGCGACGAGCGCGACGACGTCGTCCCAACTCGAGAGGTCCACGAGATTCAGCTCGAGTTTCGTCTCACCGAGCCGCATGTAGTGTGCGTGTCCTTCGATGAATCCGGGGATGGCAGTCCGGCCCTCAAGGTTGATGACCTCTGTGCCGGAGCCGATGAAGGACTCGACGTCAGCCTCGGAGCCGAGGGCGACGATCCGACCGTCCTTCGAAGCCAATGCCTGTACTTCCGTTCCCGCAAAATCAACGGTGATGATGTTGCCGTTCAGCAGAACGAGGTCCGCGTCCGTTGCGGACGAGCCAGGGCCGCACGCAGACAGAACAAGAAGCACCGCTGCTGGCATAAGGCATAATTGAACACTGCTCGTCATACCCTACTCTCCAATCGAAACACGCGTCCTGCACTCTGCGGGGTCGCGAAAATGGCGAAGATAGCATAGACCGGAGGAAGGGCAACGAGGCCTGGGGGAAGCACGCTGAAGAAGTGATCACCAACGACGTCCAGGGCACGATCAAATTCGCCTGGGTCCCGAATAGTGAGTGGTCATCTTCCTTGTACGTGACGGCATCCGAAACCTCGATAGCCGCCTCGTGGGCGGGGGCGGGACAAAATGGAAACAGTGTATGCGGGACCCTGGAGCGCTCGGGTGAAGTTCGATCACGAGGCCAGTTCCGACACGACCTTCCAGCGCGTCACGTTCGGGCAACCGCGCATGAGCGACTTTGGGGACTACTTTGTGGATGTGTCCAATTCGCTCTCCACGACGCGCTTGTTCCCTAATCGAGACTCTTTCGATCGGATCATCGAGCAGAACCCAGTCGTGGTGTGCGGCGTCTACCGAGTCCTGACTGAGCGACTGCGTAATAGGTTAGCCTAGGTCGTGGACAGCTGATATCGAGGTTTTAGAGTTCCCCGAGAATTAAGCTCAAAACGAGCTGTACGATTCTTTTCGCCATAGCAACCATGCGCGGCCATACGGGCGGCACGCCTTCCAAGCTTATCAGGGGCTTCAGATGCGGGCGTTTCGAAGCCTGAGGCTGTTCGCGACCACGGTGACCGAGCTGAACGCCATCGCTAATGCTGCCAGAATCGGGTGCAGCGACCTGACCATCATCGGCAGGAACGTCAGAGAGTAGAGAGCACCTGCGGCGACCGGGATCAGAGCCGCGTTATAGAAGAACGCCCAGAACAGGTTCTGCTCGATGGTCGCCATTGTCTGTCGGCTCAATGCCAGGGCTTCCGGCACCGAACGGAGGTCGCCACGCATCAGGACGACATCGGCGGTTTCCATCGCGACATCGGTTCCGGTGCCGATGGCGATTCCCACGTCAGCCCGAGCCAGCGCGGGGGCGTCGTTGATGCCGTCTCCCACCATAGCGACCGCGCCATCGCACGACGCCATAATCTCCGCGACAACTTCGGCCTTCTGGGCCGGAAGTACTTCCGCCCGAACGTCATCGATTCCAACCTCCGCAGCGATGTGCCTCGCGACATGCGCATTGTCTCCGGTGAGCATCACCACACGCACGCCAGACGACTTCAACGCGCGCACGGCCTCAGCCGAGCCCTCCCTCACCGCATCGGCCACACCGATGAGTCCGGAAACCTGCCCGTCGATCGAGACCCATAATGGGGTCTGAGCTCTGCCTTCGACTCGGGACGCTTCCCCCGGCCAACGCGTAGCATCAAGGTCCATTCCAAGTTCAGCGTCGATGAAGGCCCGAGTTCCTACGAGGACGGCCTTGCCGTCCACTCCGGCGCGGACACCACGGCCTAGGATGGCCTGAAAACCCGTGGGTTCCGCCAGATCCAGCTCACGAGCTTTTGCTTCACGCACGATCGCCTCAGCAAGCGGGTGCTCACTGTGCCGCTCGGCTGCTCCAGCTAACTGGAGCAACTCGTCTTTGTCCCCGTTCGCGATCACGTCGAGCACTGCCGGCTCTCCACGAGTCAGCGTCCCGGTCTTGTCCATGACAACGACGCGTACGTCACGCGCCCGCTCAAGCGCCTCAGAACTCCGGAATAGGATGCCGCGTCGAGCGGCCCGGCCCGTGCCCGCCATCACTGCGGTTGGTGTCGCGAGTCCGAGCGCACAGGGACACGCGATGACCAGTACCGCCACAAATCGAATGATGGCTTCGGTCGCGCCGGCCCCTATACCGACCCACCAGACGACGAGAGTGAGCGTCGCAATCGCGACGACAACCGGGACGAACATCGAGGCCACTCGGTCAGCTAGCCGCTGGATCGGCGCCTTGCTGCCTTGCGCCTCCCGCACCATCCGCACGACCTGGGCAAGAGCGGTGTCCGTACCCACGCGCGTTGCCTTCATCTGAAAGGCACCGGTGCGGTTCACCGTGGCTCCAGTGACCGGCGAGTCCACTCCCTTCTCGACCGGCAGGCTCTCGCCGGTGAGCATGCTCTCGTCGAGCGTCGATGATCCACTGACGATGAAACCATCGACCGGTACGCGCTCTCCGGGCCGAACGAGCAGGATGTCACCGACCCGTACGTCATCGATGGCGACATCCGTCTCGAGGTCGCCTGCGGTTTCGCTGCTTTCCGGGTTGACCCTGTGGGCCGTCGACGGCCTCAGACTCATCAGCTCCTGAATCGCAGAGCCGGCCTCGCCCTTCGCCCTCACCTCAAGAAGCTTACCGAGCTTGATGAGCGTGATGATCAGGGCCGCCGTCTCGAAATAGACATGCTCGCCTGCCGCCGTACTCCCCTGGCTCAGTAAAACCACGATGACGACCGAATACCCGAACGCCACCGACGATCCCATCGCCACGAGGACATCCATGTTCGCCGCACGGTTCCGGAGGCTCTTCAACGCCCCCATGTAGTAGTCCCATCCCACGTAGAACTGAACCGGCGCCGCCATCGCAAACATCAGCCAGTTGACCCACGGCTCGTGTACCCATGCACCCAGGAGTGAGAAGTCGCGTGCCATGCTGAGCGAAAAGAGTGGCGCGGCAAAAAACACACCCGTCGCAAATTTTATCGTCTGCTCCGAAATCTCGGCACTGCGAGCGATGGACTCTGCCGACTCCAGATCGGCTCCCGGCTCTGCGAGCACCACCCCATAGCCGACCCGCTCGATCGCCGCGGCCATCTCTTCGACGGTGATGGAATCCTTATCGAAACGAATCGTCGCACGCTCGGTGGCATAATTGACCACGGCCTCGTCTATGCCCGCAGTCTTCCGCAGAGTGCGC
This sequence comes from Longimicrobiales bacterium, assembly GCA_028823235.1. Taxonomy (NCBI): domain Bacteria; kingdom Pseudomonadati; phylum Gemmatimonadota; class Longimicrobiia; order Longimicrobiales; species Longimicrobiales bacterium. The sequence goes on from JAPKBW010000011.1 coordinate 110,631, forward strand.
TCGACGGTAGCCACGCAGTTGGCGCAGGTCATCCCCGTCACGGGGATCGTGACCTCACGAGCGTGTGCCATCGGTGAGGCTATCCCGCCGGCGGGAAGTTGATCTCTTTCATCGTCGCTTCGATGGCCACCCAATCAGTCGTGTCCGGATCCCATGAAATCGTGACCCGCTTAGAGACTTGCTCCGCCGACACGGACGCGACACCGGCCACCTCGGCGACCTCGCGCTGAATTGTGGCGACGCAATGGCCACATGTGATTCCAGGGACATCCACAGTCTTCTCCTCCATGTTCACAATCCTCATAGCGATGTGTGTTGCGTTGATCAGAGTCTGGCGGTCGCGTCGTAGACCTGCATTAATTCGGCGAGGACCTTCTCTCGCGCATCGCCGTCCGGGGCTTGCATGGCATCGGTCACGCAGCTGCGGAGGTGGTCATCGAGTACGAGTGCGCTGACTTTCTTAAGTGCGCTCTGTATGGCCACAATTTGATTGACGACATCCACACAATATGCACCCTCGTCGACCATTCGCTGCACCCCACGCACGTGCCCCTCGACGCTCTTGAGTCGCCGCGTGATGTCTGGTGTGTTCTCGTGCTCCATAGACCATCTCTCGACTTCAAGAAAATACCCACCCCCCTGGGGGGTGGGGTGGAAATACTCAAAGTAAGGTGACTGCGAGCGAGGGTTCCAGTCAACGAACGGTGCGCCCCACACCTTGATGCGCCCTGAGCACCGAACCACCTTCTTCTACCCACCCTTCCACGGTTTCGGGACACTGCAGAATGTCGATCACGTCATCGATCAAAGCTGTCGGCACGCTCAGCCAGGGCGTTGCCGAAGGCATTCCCGATGCTACGGAGGATGCCGATCCGATTGACCTCTTCCATCAATGGTTCGAGGCCGCCACCGAATCCGACATTCTCCTCCCTGAGTCGGTCGCGCTCGCAACCGCCGACGCGGAGGGACGCCCGTCCGTTCGGATGGTCCTCATGAAGAACGTGGACAAGCACGGCTTCGTCTTCTTCACGAACTACAGCAGTCGGAAAGCCACGGAGCTCGAAGCCAATCCGCACGCAGCGCTCTGCTTCCACTGGGCTGTACAGGAGCGTCAGGTGCGGGTTACCGGCGCGGTGACAAGGATTTCGCAAGAAGAGAGCGACGCTTACTTCCAGTCGCGAGGGCGTGGAAGTCGTGTGGGAGCGTGGGCCTCAAAGCAGAGTCAGCCTCTGCCCGCGCGCTCAAGGCTCGAACAGCGGACCCTCGAAGCGCGCGACCGGTTTGCGAACACGGATGTGCCGCTCCCGCCGTTCTGGGGAGGATACCGAATCGACCCGGAAACAATCGAGTTCTGGCAGGGTCGAGCAGATCGACTTCACGACCGACTCGTGTTCTCTCGCGTGACCGACGGCTGGGCTACGAAACGGCTCTACCCCTAGGGGCGCATCACAGTCGTCCCTCTGAGACTCGCCGGGTCCCGGGGTCGGCACGCAGGACTGGCGGTAGCCCTCCCGAAATCGTCCCTTGTCTCCACGTGGACATTGGAGGTCGGAGGAGACCGTGGCCGGCAGGGCGTACTTCACAAACGCTTCTTTAAAATTCCTGAAGGAGCTCAAGGAGAACGAGTCTCGCTCCGAAGGGAATATCAAAGACCCCGCACTCAGCCTAACCGCGGACTTCGGACCCTATCTGAACAAGATGCGTCCTCACTTCATGGCCACGCCGCGTTCGCTCTTCCGCATCTACCGCGATACGCGATTCAGGAAGAACAAGACGCACTACAAGACGGCGAGCGAAGAGATTTCATCTGTGTCCAGTCCGGGACCCAGAAGCTGGTGGCATCCGAAAATCTTCCAGCGGAACTCGCCGCCCGTTTCAAAGCAGGTATCCCGCTCGTGCGCTTCCTTCACAAGACGCTCAACGTCCCATTCTAGTCCACTGACATGAGGCAGGCACCGTGACTCTCGGTCTCCAGGCGGCTCTCGCACTCTTCCCCATCTCCCTGGGAGGAATTCTGCTAGTGGGCTTTCGCGTTCCAGCAAAGCACGCCATGCCCGCCGCATATGTAGCCGCCGTCGCCGTGGCGTTCGGTGTGTGGCAGATGTCCCCCTCCCGCATCGCCGCAGCATCGATTCAGGGCCTGTTCCTGACCTTCGATCTGCTCTTCATCATCTTCGGTGCGATCCTCCTGCTCTACACGCTGGAGCGATCAGGCGGGGTCGCGGCCATTCGGCGATCGTTCAACGGCATCAGCGACGATCGACGGGTGCAGGTCGTCATCGTGGCGTGGTTGTTCGGATCCTTCATTGAGGGCGCAGCCGGCTTTGGAACGCCGGCTGCGGTGGTCGCACCCCTGCTCGTCGCGCTGGGCTTTCCGGCTGCGGCCGCGGTCATGTTGGGCATGATGATTCAAAGCACGGCGGTCACGTTCGGAGCCGTAGGAACACCGGTCCTGGTCGGTCTTTCCGGCGGCCTCGGAGGCGAAGCGTTCTCCGCGGCACTCGCGGCTGCGGACATGACTATGCTGGACTACCTGCGGGCGGTCACCGCGAAGGCTGTGGTTTTTCATGCCATCGCCGGCGTTCTGATGCCCACGTGGATGATCGTGATGCTCACCCGATTTTTTGGAGCGAACAAATCCTGGACGGAAGGCCTGTCCATTCTTCCCTTTGCGCTCGTCGGTGGCCTCGCGTTCACAGTACCGTACACGCTCATTGGGATTTTCTTCAAGCCAGAGTTTCCATCTCTCCTCGGCGCGCCCATTGGGCTCGCCATCGTCGTGTGGATCGCACGAAAAGGCTGGTTGCTTCCTGCGGATCACTGGGACTTTCCGCCACGCGAGTCGTGGAGTCCGGACTGGATCAGCGGGTTGGAGGAGGAACTGGCCGACGTACCAGAAGGCAAAGGCATATCCGCTCCCGCAGCCTGGGCGCCCTACGCTCTTCTCGGCCTACTTCTCGCACTCACCCGCTTCCCAGAGCTCGGCATCGACGCCCTCCTCAAGAAGCTCGATTTCGCCTGGGCAGACATCTTCGGTTCGGGAATTACCGCCACGACCACGCCACTCTACCTCCCCGGATTCATACTCCTAGTAGTCGTGCTCGTCACCGCGCTCCTCCATCGCATGGAGTTGAGGGACCTCAAGGCGGCCTTTATCGACTCCACAAAGGTTCTGGTTGGCGCCGGGGTCGTGCTCGTCTTCACCGTCCCGATGGTGCGTGTCTACATCAACTCGGATGTGAACGGTGCCGAAATGTTGTCGATGCCTCTGGCGATGGCAGAATGGGTCGCAGGAAACGTCGGGAGCGTCTGGCCGTTCTTCGCTCCGATGACGGGGGCCCTCGGAGCATTCATCGCAGGATCAAACACGGTGAGCAATCTGATGTTCTCCGCATTCCAGTTTGGAGTCGCGGAGCGACTGGCCATGTCTACCGTGGTGATTGTGGCTCTACAGGCCGTCGGTGCCGCGGCCGGCAACATGATCGCCATCCACAACGTTGTGGCGGCATCGGCTACGGTCGGCCTTCTCGGAAAAGAAGGGGCGACGCTGCGGAAGACGATCTTGCCAGCGATCTACTATCTGTTGGTCGTAGGCACGCTTGGGATGATCGCCGTCCATGTGCTCAAATTGACCGACCCGCTGATGGGCGGGTAACGCCTGCCATCTCCAGCAGCACCTCTGCCGCGCATGTAGCTCAGTGAGCACCGCCGAGCTTCTCCCTGCATGGCCAAGCCACGCGGCGATACGAACGCAGAGAACGTCGGCTCGACTGGGTCCGTCATGCCTCCAGCGCTGCGACAATTCCGTCGGCAGCGTGGGCAATGCACGACTCGCCGATCGCGGAGGTGGCCCCGCGGGAGTCACCGAGAATTCCGTTCGGGGTGACGGCCCGGAAGCCCTCGCTGAAGACCCGATGCATCAGCGCGTCATCGAAGACCTGAACGCGTCCGGCTTCGGCCCGTTCCTCGCGCACGAGGTCCGGACGGATCACCATCATTTCGGCTGTTTCGGCGATATCGGCGTGGCCGCCAACCCTGGGGACCAAATCTGGCGCGTGCTCCCCCACCGCGGCCGGCCAGAAGTCCATGAAGCCGACCAGGTCCGTGTAGGCATCGACGCGACATTCCTTGCCCACACCGGCTTGCAGGGCAGGAAGCATCTCGGCGAGTGGACCGAAGTTCCCACCATGCGAGGGCACGAAACAGAGACGGGTAAATCCGTGTCTGGCCAAACTCGTAGCATAGTCGAGGCAGATCGCCTCAAGAGTCTCCCTGCGAAGCGTCAGTGTGCCAGGAAAGCCCATATGGTGCTCTGAACAACCCACACGGATGGTTGGAGCGACCAGAGCGGACCCGAGACGGCGCGCGACCTCTACCGCCAATCTGTCGCCACGCACGGCGTCGACCAGAAGAGGCAGGTGGGGCCCGTGCTGCTCGATGGCTCCCACCGCGATCACGACGGTCGTGCGACCATCTGCGATCGCCTCGCCGACCTCGGGCCACGTCATTTCTTCCAGCAAGATCGAGTCGCTCATGGGGTTCGTCTGTCTTGGCCGTGGGAGATCGCCGCGCGCGGAATAGCGCGAGTCGTCCAAGTGTAGCCCACGCTCCCGGCCCGGCCTAGCTTCGGCAGCCCACGCGAAATCACTGAAGAAGCCCGGGAGAATTCCATGCGCGGTCGCATGATGGAGATGCCTCTGCTCGTCTCCTCGCTAATTGAGCACGCCAGCCGCGTGCACGGCGACCAGGAGATCATTTCTCGGTCGGTCGAAGGGCCCATTCACCGCTCGACTTGGGGCGAGGTGGCCACTCGGTCGAAGAAGCTCGCCAGCGCCCTGGCCCGTTTCGGAATCATTGAGGGAGACCGGCTCGCGACACTGGCTTGGAATACGTATCGACATCTCGAAGTGTACTACGGTGTCTCAGGCATCGGCGGCGTTTGCCACACGCTGAATCCACGGCTTCACCCGACACAACTCGTGTACATAGTGACCCATGCAGAGGACCGGATCCTCTTCGTCGATCTCACTTTCGTTCCTCTCGTCGAGGCGGTCGCAGCACAACTCGATTGTGTCGAGCACTACGTGATCCTAACGGACGCCGACCACATGCCGGACACGTCGCTGCCAAACGCCGTGGCATACGAGGACTTCATCGCTGGCGGGGATCCGGCCCACGAGTGGGCGGCGATCGATGAACATGCGGCGGCCGCCCTGTGCTATACCTCCGGCACGACAGGACACCCAAAAGGCGTCCTGTACAGCAATCGATCCAGCGTGCTCCACGCATACGGTGTATCTGCCCCGGATGTCTTCAACCTTGGGCGGGCAGCAAGCGTCTTACCGATCGTCCCAATGTTTCACGCCTGCGCTTGGGGTATACCCTACGCCGCTGCGGCGATGGGCACCCGGCTCGTCATGCCCGGTCCAAAGATGGACCCGGCCAGTATCACCGAACTCCTGGAGAACGAACAGGTAACCTTTGCCGCTGGAGTCCCGTCGGTTTTTATAGCTTTGCTTCAGCATTGGCGGGCCACAGGTGGCACAGCCCCGGAGACTCTCGAAATGGTTCTGCTGGGTGGAGCGGCCTCGCCAGCGTCTCTCATCGCCGCCCTCGAAGGGGAGTTTGGCATCGAGTTCCGGCACGCCTGGGGGATGACCGAGACCAGCCCACTTGGTTTGGTAAATACGCTTCTCCCCGAACATCGCACATGGTCCGTCAAGGATCGGGCTGCGTTTCAGACCAAGCAGGGGCAGCCTCCATACGGAATCGAGTTGAGGATCGTCGACGAGCATGGCTCCACTCTTCCCAATGACGGTGTCGCGTTTGGCGAACTCCAGGCACGAGGGCCCTGGGTCGCCAACGGGTATTTCAAGCGCGACGAGAAGCGGCTCACCTCAGATGGCTGGTTCCCGACCGGTGACGTCGCGAAAATCGACAAACAGTCCTACGTCCAGATCACAGACCGCACCAAGGACCTCATCAAGTCGGGTGGGGAGTGGATCAGCTCCATCGATGTCGAAAATACGGCCATGGGACACCCCGAGATCGCGATGGCCGCAGCCATCAGCATCCCAGACGAGAAGTGGGGTGAGCGGCCTCTGCTGGTGGCAGTCGCGACATCCAACAGTCCTCCATCGAAGGAATCCGTCATCGGCTTTCTCGCTGGAACGTTGGCGAAATGGCAACTTCCGGATGACGTGATCTTTGTCGAGGCACTCCCCATGGGCGCTACGGGGAAGGTCCAAAAGACGAAACTGCGCGAGAAGTACGGAGCGAACTGACGCTCCCAATACGGCGGCTCCGGCCGGCTCGGTACATTACCTGGGTTGGTGGTGACTTCAGTGTGAAGTCACGGTACCCGATCCGTGAGATAGACTCAGTGCCGCAAGATTGTCCCGTAGATCACGACACCGCAGAGCGCGCAGTTCAAGCGCTCCCGGGGGCCGTGCGCAGGGGCGTCTACTTCACGATCGGAGCCACCAGTGTCGTCCTAGGTGTGATCGGCATTGTCGTGCCACTATGGCCGACAACGTGCTTCCTCCTCCTGGCCAGATGGTGCTTCGCCAGAAGCTCCACGCGCGCCGAACGGTGGCTGCACGCGAACAGAATCTTCGGCCGGTATTTGCGTGACTACCGAGAGCACGGAGTCATTTCACCCCGAGTGCGAGCCCGCTCCGTGGCGGTGCTGTGGGTCTTCATCGGCCTGAGCGCCTTTCTGCTCGCCAGCCGTCTGTGGGCGGTGGCCCTGCTTCTGCTGCTCGCACTAGCAGCCACGGCCCACCTTTACTCGCTCCCGACGGAACCGAGGGCCTCAACGGCAGATTGAGCGGGTTGCCCTCAGGGCGACCTGGGATTCTGTTGCGGCTGTCCGGAGGCTTCGTGTAGAGGTTGTCCCGGGCGTACCAGTCCGCACCCCTCAACCGATCTGCCCGATGACCCACTCGCCCTGGATCTTCCGTTCTCCCGTAGTCCTCCTCGTCGCTCTGCTGAACGCGTGCAGCGGTGGTTCCTCTCCGGCCGATCCGCCTGGGCCCGCAGACATGAACGAGGCCAGGCCGGCGAGCGAGAGCGACTCAGCCAAGAGCTATGAAGACTTGGTATCAGGCGCAGAAAGTGATGAGGGACTGTTCACCGTCCACCAGTCGGGAGACAACTACCACTTCGAAATTCCCGACTCACTCCTCGACCGCGACATGCTTCTCATCTCACGCGTTGCGGGCGTCCAGTCGGGTATGGGTGGATTCCTGCCGGCGGGGGCCGCAGTAAATCGACAGATGGTGCGCTTCGAGCGAGAAGGCGAGCGGATGCTGCTCCGGAAGTACTCCGGCGAAGCGGTCGCCGACGACTCACTGGCGATTTCCCAGGCAGTGGAGTCCAATTACTTCGCTCCGATTCTAGCCGCCTTCGATATCGACATGCGTGGGCCGGGCGATGCCTCCTCCGTCGTCGACATGACAGACTTCTTCGCAGGCGACACCCCAGCACTGTCCGGTCTTCGTTCGGCGCAGCGTCGGACATATCAGGTGCGCAGACTCGACACCGATCGCAGCTTCATTGGTCGCGTCCGCAGCTATCCGCTCAACGTGAACGTCCGGCACACCCTTACGTACGACGCGGGGGCACCCCCCTCCGATGAGCAGGCCAACACCATCTCCATGGAGATGAACCAGTCTCTGGTCCTCCTCCCGGCAGAACCGATGCGCCCCCGCCACGCGGACGATCGCGTCGGCTACTTCACCGTCGATCGAATCAACTATGGACTCGATGAACAGAAGGCGGCCACGGAGACATTCCTGCGCCGGTGGAGGCTCGAGCCATCCGACTCGGCTGCCTATGCACGAGGCGAACTCGTTGATCCTGTCACGCCAATCACCTGGTACATCGATCCGGCGACACCAGAACGGTGGGTCGAGTCCGTGCGCCAGGGAGTGGAGAACTGGAACGAAGCCTTCGAGGCCGCGGGCTTTCGCAATGCGGTCCGGGCACTCAATGCACCGTCCCCAGAGGTGGACCCGGAATGGAATCCGGAGGACGTTCGTTACTCCGTTGTGCGGTGGTCCGCGAGCCTGACGCGCAACGCGCAGGGTCCGAGCACGTCAGACCCCCGCACCGGTGAAATCATCGAGAGCGACATCGTTTGGTACCACAACCACATGCGTTCATATCGGAACTGGATGATGGTACAGACCGGGGCGTCAAACCCCGGCGCCCGGAGCCTCCCCATCGATGACGCTCTGATGGCGGAAGCGATGGAGCAGGTCATCACGCATGAAATTGGGCACGCTATCGGATTGCCCCACAACATGATCGCCAGCTCGGCGTATCCCGTCGATTCACTTCGTTCCCAATCCTTTTCGAGTCGGATGGGAGTCGCGCCAACGATCATGGACTACGCCCGCCAGAATTACATCGCACAACCGGAAGATGGACTCCGACCCGAAGACTTTCTTCGACGGATCGGGCCGTACGATCTGTATTCCGTCAACTGGGGATACCGAGTTCTTCCCGATGCAGCGACGCCGGAAGCCGAGCGCGAAACCCTCGATGCCTGGATCGTCGACCGGGCCAGCGACCGGATGTACAAATACCTTCCGCAGGGCGGCCTGGGCGTGACTGACCCGCGTGCGCAGACGGAGGATATGGGAGACAATCCGGTCGAGGCGAGCACGTATGGAATGACCAATCTGAGGCGGATCGTGCCCAACCTGGTTGACTGGACGACACGATCAGGCAACGACTACACGGACCTGCAGGAGATCTATGGTGAGGCCCTCGGTCAGTGGAACCGATATGTGGGCCATGTCCTCACAGTCGTAGGCGGAGTCGAGGTCGACCTAAAGACCGCCGACCAGGGTGGAGTCGTTTACAACGTCGTGCCCAAGGCTCGCCAGAAGGAGTCGGTAGCTTGGCTCACGAGGGAAGTTTTCAACGCCCCGGTCTGGCTCAATGAACCGGGTATTCTTGAACTAATTGGCCCGACCACGGGCGGACTCCGCGCGCTGCAGGCAAGACAGGCCGGGATCCTGAATCGGCTGCTCGACCCGAGGCGCCTCGACATTCTCACCGAGATGGAGGCGACCCAGCCAGCGGGAGCGTACCCTCTCGTCGAGTTTCTCGACGACGTCCGCGCGGGAGTATGGGGTGAACTCAAAAGCGCCTCAGCGATCAATGGGTACCGACGGGCGTTGCAGCGTGCGTACATCGAACGCATGGAATATCTGATGACCGAGCAGTCGGAAGGAAATGCCCGCCAAGGAGCCGCACCGAACCTCGACGGGTCAGACATTCGACCACTGATCCGGGCACAACTCACCGATCTAAGTGACCATGTCGAGTCGGCTGAACGGCGGATCCACCATCGGGTCTCATCGGCCCACCTCGCTGACATTCTCGCCAGAATCGATGTCATCCTTGATCCACGCGGGAATTGAGCCCGACGTGGTACAGATTCGCCCATGATCGAGGCCAATCCGCCGGAAGAGAAATAGGAGGGCATCCGTGTTTGGAGAGAGGACTCCCTGCGCCCGGATGCCCTACATCCTCCTTGGGCTGGACCTCCTCAGTGTCGGAACCGGCTGGAGTTCCATCTTCATTGGGGGATTGGCATGAGGCCGATTCTAAATGCTCGAGCGCAAGGTGATCTCCCGGTCCGTCAGGGCTTCGTCTATGACGGTGTAGTGGGCATACCTCTCATACTCGCGGTATTGTCGAAAATGTTCGGTGTAAACGGCCCGTTCACGCTCGGGGCACCCATGTTGGGCAACGGGGTTCTGCCTGGTGCGGATGCGCTATTTCCCAAGGCCAGAAAACGAGCAGGCGGGCTTACGGAGCCCATGAGACTAGCGGCGGCCTCCTCCTCCCTCGCATCCGACCTGATCCGCACGCCGTTCGTCCCCCTGCTAGAAGCGACGTAAATGCTGTCGGGACGTGCGCCGCACTGCTGACGTGGAGTTGGACCAGCTTTCGGGGCGATCCATCGGACTCAACGGTGGAGGCAGCTAGCGCGCGTTTCTACACCCCGTCACTCCGGACCAGTCGGCAGAACAACGTGCCGACCGGTTCAGTAATCTCCACGATCACCTGGAAGCTCGTCTGTCCACCGAGTGTTACCATGAGGTGCGAGGCATTCCCTAGGTTAACCTCTTTTGCACGAATCCTATGAAGTGAACCCATCCGGACCAGGACGTCGTTCGAGAGATGGGTTCGAATACTCCACCGGTGGTAGAAAACTCTCATGCACCAAGGGGCGACAATGAGTTTCCGAGCTCTTCTCAGCCGCTTCGTTCTGACCTTCGTGCACGGAGCGTTCTTGGTCAGTTACACCCACCACAAACAAAGAAAGCCCCAGAACGCGAGGTCCTGGGGCTTCCCAATATAATGCCGGCAACGTCGTACTCTCCCACCGAGCTACCCCGGCAGTACCATCCGCGCTGTAGAGCTTAACGGCCGTGTTCGGGATGGGAACGGGTGTAGCCTCTACGCAATCGTCACCGACAAAGGTGATAACAAAGGTCGAGAGAGAGTGAGAGCTAGCCATAACGGCCGCTCATCTCATATGAGATGAAACATGGTGGTGAACAAACTGGAGGGGAGGAACTGGTCAAGCCTCACGGGCGATTAGTACAGATCGGCTACATGTGTTGCCACACTTCCACCTTCTGCCTATCAACGTGATAGTCTCTCACGGCCCTTCAGGTGATCCTAAGATCACGGGAGTATTCATCTTGAAGGGGGCTTCCCACTTAGATGCTTTCAGCGGTTATCCCGTCCCGACGTAGCTACCCGGCGATGCCCCTGGCGGAACAACCGGTACACTAGTGGTCAGTCCTTCCCGGTCCTCTCGTACTAGGGAAGGCTCTTCTCAATACTCCAACGCCCACGACGGATACAGACCGAACTGTCTCACGACGTTCTGAACCCAGCTCATGTACCACTTTAACGGGCGAACAGCCCGACCCTTGGGACCTTCTCCAGCCCCAGGATGTGATAAGCCGACATCGAGGTGCCAAACCGCCCCGTCGATGTGAACTCTCGGGGGCGATAAGCCTGTTATCCCCGGCGTACCTTTTATCCGTTGAGCGACGGCCCTTCCATTCGGAACCGCCGGATCACTAACGCCTACTTTCGTACCTGCTCGATCCGTCGATCTCGCAGTCAAGCTCCCTTTTACGTTTACGCTCTTCGTGCGATTACCGACCGCACTGAGGGAACCATTGCGCGCCTCCGTTACTCTTTGGGAGGCGACCGCCCCAGTCAAACT